>JAEZZU010000169.1 GCA_023418355.1 Pseudomonadota bacterium
GCCCCCATCCTCACCTTCCCCCAGCGGGGGAAGGATAAAACCCCCTCTCCCGCTTGCGGGAGAGGGCTGGGGTGCGGGTGGAAACCTCCCTCCCCCGCGGGGGGAGGGCAGGGGTGGGGGCCAACCAGCCAGTGGCCTGCACCAGCCATTACCATCTGCCGTATTCACTCCCTCTCCCGCTTGCGGGAGAGGGTTGGGGTGAGGGTAAGGCCTCTCCCACCAAAATTTATGAACCAAATTCGCCCCTGACGCCCACCACACAAGCGCCAGCAGCTATCAAAAAATTACCATGAACGCATCCAACCTCCTCGTTGAACTGTTTGTTGAAGAACTGCCACCCAAAGCCCTGAAAAAACTCGGCGATGCCTTTGCGGGCGTGCTGTTTGACCAGCTCAAGGCCCAGGGTCTGCTGGCATCCAGCGAATCACGTGTAACGGCCTACGCCTCGCCCCGCCGCCTGGCAGCACACATCACCGAAGTGCTGCCTCAGGCTGAAGACAAGGCCGTGTCGCAAAAGCTGATGCCTGTCTCGGTGGGTCTGGATGCAGAAGGCAAGCCCACCCCCGCACTGCTCAAGAAGCTGGCTGCACTGGGTGCAGACGAATCTGCCGTCGCTGGCCTGAAGCGCCAGGGTGAAGGCAAGTCCGAAGCGCTGTACTACGAATCCACGGTTAAGGGTGTGGTGCTGGCAGACGGCGTGCAAAAGGCGCTGGACGAAGCCATTGCCAAGCTACCCATCCCCAAGGTCATGCGCTACCAATTACAAGACGGCTGGAGCAGCGTGCACTTTGTGCGCCCCGCCCACGGTCTGGTCGTCATGCATGGCACCCAGGTGCTGATCGGCGTGAAGGCGCTGGGCCTGACCGCAGGCAACACCACCCACGGCCACCGCTTTGAAGCCAAGGCAGAACCTGTGGTGATCCAGAGTGCAGACACCTACGCCGAGCAAATGCGTGAAGAAGGCGCCGTGATCGCCAGCTTTGCAGAGCGCCGTGCCGACATCGTGCGCCAGCTGCAAGCTGCGGCAGAGCGTATTGGCGGCGGCGTGCGCCCCATTGAAGATGAAGCCCTGCTCGACGAAGTGACCGCCTTGGTCGAGCGCCCCAATGTGCTGGTTTGCGAATTCGAAAAAGAATTCCTGAACGTGCCGCAGGAGTGCCTGATTCTGACCATGAAGGCCAACCAGAAGTACTTCCCCCTGCTGGATGCCAACGGCAAGCTGACCCACCAGTTCCTCATCGTCAGCAACATCAGCCCTGCCGATGCGTCTGCCGTGATCGGCGGCAACGAACGCGTGGTGCGCCCCCGTCTGGCGGACGCCAAGTTCTTCTTTGACCAAGACCGTAAAAAGACACTGGAAAGCCGCGTTGAAGGCCTGGGCAAGGTGGTCTATCACAACAAGCTGGGTACCCAGGGCGAACGCGTGGAGCGCGTGCGTGCCATTGCCAAGGCGATTGCACTGCAGCTCGGTGACGCACAACTGGTGCAGCAGGCAGATCTGGCAGCCAAGTTGGCTAAGACCGACCTGGTAACCGACATGGTAGGTGAGTTCCCTGAGCTGCAAGGCATCATGGGCCGCTACTACGCACTGAATGACGGTCTTGACGTGGCCGTGGCCGATGCCATCGAAGACCACTACAAGCCCCGCTTCGCCGGTGACGAACTGCCCCGTGGCGATGCAGGCGTGGTGGTGGCACTGGCTGACAAGCTGGAAACCCTGGTCGGCATGTTCGGCATCGGCAACCTGCCCACCGGCGACCGCGACCCCTTCGCCCTGCGTCGCCATGCGCTGGGCGTGATCCGCATGCTGGTAGAAAAGAACCTGCCGCTGGAACTGCACGCCTTGCTCCAAAGCGCCGTGCCCGCCTTTGGCGACAAGATTCAAGATGCCACGGCGCAGTTGGAAGACTTCTTCTTTGACCGCCTGTCGGTCAGCCTGCGCGAGCAAGGTTACACCGCGCAAGAGGTGGAAGCCGTGCTGGCCTTGCGCCCTCAGCGCCTGTCGGATGTGCAAAAACGCCTGGAAGCTGTGCGTGCCTTTGCCGCCTTGCCAGAAGCACAGGCATTGGCTGCTGCCAACAAGCGCGTGAGCAATATCCTGAAAAAGGCCGAAGGCGATGTTCAGGCGCAAGTCAACGAAGCACTGCTTGTGGAGCAGGCCGAAAAAGACCTGTATGCCGCTTTGCAAAATGTTGCGCCCAAGGCGCAGCAGCAGTTTGAATCAGGCGACTACACAGCCAGCCTGCAGACGTTGGCTGCCTTGCGAGCACCGGTGGATGCCTTCTTCGAGCATGTGATGGTGAATGCGGAGGATGAGATGCTGAGGAAAAATAGACTTGGCTTGTTGTGCATTTTTTATAATTTTGCAGCAAAGGTTGCTCGGTTAGAAAAGATTTAAGTAAAAGTAATCTCCGGCCTAATGCCGGAGACTTTCCTATGAAAAAAAATATCAAAAATTTTTCTTTTGTTTTTGCAGAAAAAATAATTAGATTGGTAGTCTTAAGTGCCGTTTTTATTCTTATTGCAAGAGAGCTCGGTCCAGACGATTTTGGAATATATAGTTATATAATTTCTTTTGTTTCCATTTTTTCATCAATATCTCTATTGGGTATGAATGGAATATTGATAAGGGAATGGGGGTATCGTTCTAAAGAAGCAAATAAAATTATAAGTGCATCTTTATTGCTGTATTTAGTGGCATCTATATTTTCGGGTGTTGCATTTGTGCTGTTGATTTATTTTGGAATCGTCAAATACAGTACCTTTTTTACCTATATCTTATCATTTAAATTTATACTAGATATTGGTCTAATTTTTAGATATTTTCTTGAACACAGACTTATGATGAGGTCTGTGATAATGATTGATATTGGGGTATTGTTATCTTTTTCGTTGGTGAAAATTATTTTAATTTTTCTCGAATTAATAACTATCGATAAGTTGATTATTTTAATGATTTTTGAGTCTTTGATTGCATCTGTTTTTTTTATTTTTGTAGGAAATAAATATCTCTATGAAAAATTTAATTTTGATTTTGAAATCAAAGAGTTTATCTTTTTGTTCAAGCAATCATATCCATTACTCATCGCATCAATGGCTTGGGTGTTGTATACGCGAGTTGATCAGTTAATGATAGGATGGATGAGATCTTCGGAAGAGGTTGGTTATTATTCCATAGCAATGCGCTTTGTTGATATTTCTATTTTTTTCA
This sequence comes from Pseudomonadota bacterium, assembly GCA_023418355.1. Classification (GTDB taxonomy): domain Bacteria; phylum Pseudomonadota; class Gammaproteobacteria; order Burkholderiales; family Burkholderiaceae_C; genus Comamonas. The sequence goes on from JAEZZU010000169.1 coordinate 3,212, forward strand.
CTGCAGCAATGGTGACTGTTTTTTTTCCAGTAATTTTAAAAAAAAGATTGGATAGCAGAGAAGAATACATAAAGATTTTTGATTGCTTGTATCAAATAAATTCGCTTTATTTTTATGTTTTTATATTGTTTTTATTTTTTTTTGGCAAAGAATTATTGAACTTAATATTTTCTGGGAAATACGATAATTCTTTTGACATTCTAATTGTTCTTTGTGGGGTTGGATTATTTAATGGAATGGCATTAATTAGTGGGCGATTTTATATCGCAGAGAATATGCAGAAAGTGACAATGTATCGACACTTGATAGGTTTATTGTTGAATGTAGTGATGAATTTTTATTTAATTCATGATTATGGGGCAATTGGTGCAGCATACTCAAGTCTATTTTCTATGGCGATGGCGAATCTTTTTTTTGATGCTTTTTTTAAGTCTACTAGAATTGTTTTTTTTCAAAAAATGAAATCGCTGTTCATGCTTTCTTTTTTTAATCTTATTAGGAATTAAAAATGAAGAGTAAAATTGAGAGTTTTATATGGAATAAAATAAAAGAAAATAAAGATTTGGAGCTGGTTGAGTGTTTTTTTTGTATGTATCCTGACAGATTTGACCTGGCATTCAAAATTGCATATCTGGATGGGTGGTTGAACAAAAAAAAGTCAGTATTCTATAAAGAATTGTATATTGAACACATAGATGCTTTCTCGTTGGGGAAGTTTATTGAGCCAGGAAATCCAAATAAAAGTAAACTAAAGCATTTTCTTGATGAATTTGAAAGAATTTTTTTTAGTATAAAAAATAATGGATTTAATCCTGATGATAGTTTGATTCCATTGTCTGTAGATATGATTCCATTAAATGGGGCTCATAGAGTTTCTAGTTTGATATTTTTGAAAAAAAGTGGAGTGGCAGTGAAAACGCCTCTTCAAACTGAAGTATATGATTATGAGTTTTTCGAAAAAAGAGGTGTCGCTGGAAAGTATATGGATTTTGCAGCAAAGCAGTATATGCTTTTTGAAAAAGATGTTCATGTAGCATTCTTATGGCCAGCTGGTAAATTTAAAGGTGATATAAAGCAGTTCTTTAATGGAGTTTTCTATAGAAAAAAAATAAAACTTAATGAAAATGGTGCCCATAATTTGTTATCAATACTATACAGAGGGCAAGATTGGTTGGGTGCACGAGAAAAAAATTTTCCAGGAGTTAAAAATAAATTATTAAAATGTTTTTTGGAGTTTTCTGATTTTGAGGTTGTATTTTTTAAAGAGGAAAATTTAAATTTGGTTTTGGAAAGAAAAGGTAAATTTAGGAATGTGTGTGGTATTGGTAAGGATTCAATACATATTACAGATTCTTATGAGGAAGCTATTGAAGCTGCTGAAATGGTGTTGAATGATAATTCAATCCATTTTTTGAATTTTGCTAAGCCTAATAAATTTTTGAATTTTCATGAAAAGCTATCAAAAATAAAAAATGAAATTTCTATAAATAAAATTAGTAGCGATGATTTTTTATTGGATGGTGGCATGGTTCTTGAGGCTTATGGGCTACGTAAGGCTTCTGATATAGATTACTTAGCGTTGGAGAATTCTTTAGATAAGAGCTTGGCTGATTGCCATAATGAGGAATACTTAAAGTACAGAAAGGATATTGATATAAATGAAATGATTTATAATCCGGAAAACTTTTTTTATTTTTGTGGATTTAAATTCTCATCAATTGAAAATTTGATAAAATTAAAAAAAAATAGAGCTAGTAATAAAGATTTGCTTGATGTTCGATTAGTTGCTGATTTTATTTCTGGCAAAGGAAAATTTTTAACCAAAAAAATTTATTTGTTTAGAAAGTATAAGTATAGGTTCAAAGAAGCTCTTAAAAAATTAATTGTTAGATTGCTTAGAGCAGTGAGTCTTTTGGAGGCTGCGAAGAAGATTCGTGACATTGTAGAAGAAAAATACAAATAAATTTATAGGTGAGTAAATGGAAAATTTAATTTCTATAATTATTCCTGTTTTTAATGCGGAAAATTATATTTTTGATTCAATTAATTCAATATTGAATCAAACTTATAGAAACATGGAAATTATTATAATTGACGATGGGTCAACTGATGCAACATTTGATTTATTGACTGATTTAGAGAAAAAAGATAAAAGAATTAAAGTTATAAAGAAAGAGAATTCGGGAATTGTAGATGCATTAAATTTGGGATTGCATCTATCTAAAGGTGAATATATTTCAAGAATGGATGCTGATGATATTTGTGAACCAGACAGAATTCGTTTGCAAAAAAAATTTTTGGATGAAAATAGAGACTATCTCTGTGTTGGAACTGGTGTAAAAGTTTTTGGGGCTAAAAATTTTAAATATAAGTATCCTTTAAGTGATTTTGGTTGTAAAAGCCTTTTGACTATAGCACCTTGCTTTGCGCATCCTGCTGTAATGTTTAGGGCAGACGTAGTTCGGCGCGAAGGAATAAAATATAAAAAAGATTATCAATATGCAGAAGATTATAAATTCTGGGTTGATTTGTCTAAGTTTGGAAAATTCAGAAACTTAAATTATTATGGATTGAATTACAGAGTCCATGAAAGACAAACCAGTGAAGTAAAAAGATCAATTCAGCAAAAAGTACATTCAATAATATCTCATGAATATTTGATGAGTAATTTTAATTTGCAAATTAATACTGAGGATTTAAAGCATTTTCTTTTTTTAATGAAAAGAAAAGATTGTTTTACATTTAAATATTTTTCAATGCTTTTAAGATTTTTATCACTAAATGTAGATATGAAAACAAAATATAGAATTTTTTTTAGGTATTGTAAGGGTTTTTTAAGATGAATCTCGCGAAAGACGTTAATCCTAGCGGGTAACGGTACATGTCAAGATAGTTGTCGTGTCCTTTATGGGGCGTGTTCGAATTTTTGTGTAAATGGTTCGGACTTCAGTTGATAGAGATGCGGTCTCCGAATTCAATGGTAAAGCGTGTCAGAGCAGCTTTCCAATCCCTGATGGGCATGCTCCACTTCTGGCTGATGTTGCGCAGGGCCAGGTAAAACAGCTTGACCAGTGCCTCATCGCTGGCGGTACATGTCAAGATAGTTGTCGCGTCATTTATGCCGCTAGATGTATTTTTTGCGTAATGCTTTCGGCCCTTTCTGGGTTCAAGGCGACAGCTTCGATGGGCTGCCAATTTCTGGTGTGGCGGCTCCATCGAGCAGGTCGGTTTTGCTT
>JAEZZU010000187.1 GCA_023418355.1 Pseudomonadota bacterium
GGGCCTTCATTCCAGACCTGCAGCCAGGCCTGCTGCTTGTCGGTGCCGGACAGCAGCTGCAGCGCATCTTCATGGCAGCCCTGGCAATGGCGCGCGGCATTGTCCAGCAGATTGATGACGATGCGGCGCAGGTGTTCGCTGTCAAACGCAATGTGGGTGTGCGCGCAGTCAGGCTGGAAGCAGCCTGACTGCACGGTGGCGTTCTGCGCACGCCATTCGTGCCAGATGTGCTGCAGCTCTGCATCCAGTGGCAGCAGGCGTGCTTCTCCGTGTGAGAGCTGCTGCTGCTGTGCACGGGCAATGTCCAGCACATCTTCGGCAATGCGTGCCAGGCGCTGGGCGTTCTGCTCCACCATCTGGCTCAGGCGTTGCTGGGCAGGGTGGCTGAGATCTTCTGCCAGCAGGGCATTGGCCTGCATAATGGCCGCCAGCGGGTTGCGAATTTCATGGGCGACAGCTGCAGACATGCGCCCCATGGCTGCCATTTTTTCGGTGCGGATGCGTGCCTCTTCCTCGCGCAGATCATGCAGAAACATCACGCACAGCCAGGTGTCTGTGGGTTGCTGCTCGGCCAGCTTGTGCGCCAGGGGGGCGGCTGCATCATGCTCCTGGTGCGAGGCCAGACAGGTGCGCACATGCAGCCCTGTGCTGCTCTGGTTCAGTGTCATGATCTGCAGCTGCTGGCACTGTGGCTGGCCGCTGGCATAGGTCTGGTCGACCAGGTTCCGCAGCGCCTGCCAGTCCGGGTGGTGCAGGTCGTACAGGCCCAGAGGCTGGGGCAGACCCAGCAGCTCACAGGCCGCGGGGTTGGTCATGCGCACCTGATAGTCCTGCCCGACCACGATGACACCTTCAGACAGGTGGTCAATGATCAGACTGTTGACCAGTGCCTGCATGCGTGCAGCCTGTCGGTGCTGCTGGGCTTGCAGTTCCTGCTGGGCCAGACGCAGCGACAGCTGGTGCGTGAGATAGGTCACCACAAAGAACACGGCGCACACCAGCGCTGTCTGCACAAAGTCGTCACTGGGAATCTGGTGCCCGTACCAGGCATGGGCCACATCAATGCCCAGCAAAATCAGCGTGATGCTGGCTGTAGTGGCCAGCGCCAGCCGCAAGGTGCCGAGCACGGAGACCGTGAGAATCGGCAGCGCCAGCAGGGGCGTGAACTGCATCTTGCCCGTCTGTGCTTCCTGCAGAAAGCAGACCACAAAGACGTCCGACGCCAGCAGCAGCAGCCATGGCTGGTGCCAGAACTTGTCGGGCGTCTTGTTGTGCAGCAGCACCCAGCCAATGAAAGCGACCAGCAGGTAGCAGCCCAGACACAGCCACAACCAGTAGGAGTTGGGCTGCAGCCCGTTGGACTTCCAGGTCTGGATCGCCAGCAGTGCGATAAAGAACACTGCCACCAGGATGCGGACCGAAAGAAATGCCTGCCAGAGCCGGCGTGCACTGTGATGGGGAAGTGTGGTCACGTCAGGCAGGAAGCATGGAGTGGATATCTAGTGGGGACCGAGGCGGCGGTGCTCGCTGCAGCAGTAGTGCAGCTGATCCTTGCTGGCAACGGCATCGCTGGCTGGCAGGTGCAGGCCGCAGTGCGCGCAGGTCACTATCTGCTCCACCTGGCGCTGCTTGCTGCGGCGTGGTGGTGGCGGGGCATCCTCTTCCTTGCGGCGGTTGTTGCGCCAGATGCCAATGGCAACCATGACCACGAGGGCGACGAGCAAATACTTCATAGATGACGCCCCAGCAACACCACTTCGAGCACAAAACGGGAGCCTGCATAAGCCAGCAGCAGCAGGGCAGCACCTGCATAAATCAGGTGCACGGCATGGCGGCCACGCAGGCCAAAGCGCGAGCGCGCAATCAGCAGGCCCGCAAAGGCAAACCATGCGAGCAGCGAGAACACGGTTTTATGGTCCCAGTGCCAGGCACGGCCATAGAGAACTTCGCCAAAGAACCAGCCCGCGAGCAAGGTCGCGGTCAGTAGCACAAAGCTGGCCGTGACGAAACGGAAGGTCAGGCGCTCGAGCATCAGCAGCGGCATGCCATTTTCATCCTGGCTGGCGTTGCGCATGCGGCGCTCTGCACGAGACATCAGCCCGGCATGCACCACGGCTGCCGCGCACAGACCGTAAGAGGCAATGCCCAGCGCCAGGTGCAGCGGCAGCCACGCCGACGCCGAGACGGCCATGGGCTTGCCGGGGAACAGCTGCGCGAGCAGCACGGCCAGTGCCCCCAGCATGGACAGCACGCCCACCACGCGCATCTTGGGGTAGAGCTGCTGTTCGATGGCGTAGACAGTCAGCATCAGCCATGCCGTCATGGACAGTGCGGGGGCAAAACCAAAGCGTGCAGGCTCGGCCAGCAGACCTGCGGCCAGCGTCAGCAGATGCAGGAACCATGCAGCGCGCATGGCCAGGCGAATGCGTGCATCGCTGAGCCGATGCGCGCCAAAGGCAGGGATGAGATAGGCCACGATGGCAGCCAGGGCCAGCACCAGGGTCCAGACCGGTGTGCCTGCAAAAATTTGGGTGGAAGACTCCATGTCCGCAATCATAGCGGTCTGCCCTGTGCGCTGGCGGCGCTGCGGCCGTCCATCCTTGCGCCTTGTCAGTGCTTGTGTGCTCTTGGCGTCGAAGGGGCACGACATGTACGCAGCAGGTAGAATGGACAGCTTGTTTGTACAGGGCTGCACGCGGCACGCAGCACGGGCAGGCAGCATTGCCGCCCCCTGATCCAAGCGCCGGGCCTGTACAGGCCAAGCCGCAATCGGCGCAGCTTCTCTCTTCGGACACACCTGCTTATGGCATCCGCACTTACCGACAAACTCTCGCGACTCGTCAAGGAGATGCGCGGCCAGGCCCGCATCACTGAATCCAATGTGCAGGACATGCTGCGCGAAGTGCGCATGGCATTGCTGGAAGCCGACGTGGCTCTGCCCGTCGTGCGTGACTTCATCGCGCGTGTGAAGGAAAAGGCGCTGGGCCAGGAGGTGCTGGGCAGCTTGAAGCCCGGTCAGGCGCTGGTGGGCATTGTGAATGCCGAGCTGGCCGCCACCATGGGCGAAGGCGTTGCAGACATCAATCTGAATGCGCAGCCTCCTGCCATCATCTTGATGGCTGGTCTGCAGGGTGCGGGTAAGACCACCACCACCGCCAAGCTGGCCAAGCACCTGATCGAAAAGCGCAAGAAGAAGGTGCTGACCGTCTCGGGTGACGTGTACCGCCCTGCGGCGATTGAACAGCTCAAGACCGTGACGGCCCAGGCCGGTGCGGAATGGTTCCCTTCCACGCCAGACCAGAAGCCACGTGACATCGCGCTGGCGGCGCTGGACTATGCCAAGAAGCACTACTTTGACGTGCTGCTGGTAGACACGGCCGGTCGTCTGGCGATCGACGAAGTGCTGATGCAGGAAATCAAGGACCTGCACGCCACGCTCAACCCCGTTGAAACCCTGTTCGTGGTCGATGCCATGCAGGGTCAGGACGCGATCAACACGGCCAAGGCCTTCAAGGAAGCGCTGCCGCTCACGGGTATCGTGCTGACCAAGCTCGACGGTGACTCGCGCGGTGGTGCGGCGCTGTCCGTGCGCCAGATCACGGGTGCGCCCATCAAGTTTGCCGGTGTCTCCGAAAAGCTCGATGGTCTGGAAGTGTTTGATGCCAACCGCCACGCACAGCGCGTGCTGGGCATGGGTGACATTGTGGCGCTGGTGGAGCAGGTCACCAAGGGCGTGGACATGGAAGCCGCGCAGAAGATGGCCGAAAAGCTCAAGAGCGGCGACGGCTTTGACCTGAACGACTTCCTGGCGCAGCTGCAGCAGATGAAGCAGATGGGTGGCCTGTCCACGCTGATGGACAAGCTGCCGACTGAGCTGGCCTCCAAGGCCGGTCAGGTGGACATGGACAAGGCCGAGCGCGAAATCCGTCGCAAGGAAGGCATCATCTGCTCCATGACGCTCAAGGAGCGCAAGCACCCCGCCCTCATCAAGGCGACGCGCAAAAAGCGTATTGCCGACGGCGCAGGTGTGCAGGTGCAGGACGTGAACCGCCTGCTCAAGGAG
>JAEZZU010000369.1 GCA_023418355.1 Pseudomonadota bacterium
GCATATTGTTCTTATCGTTCTCGTATTCCCAGTTGGTGCCGCAGCGCTCGCACACATAGCGTGTGACGGTGACCGTGCCGGTTTCGCGTTCGCGCTTGTAGTTGCTGCCCTGGGTCAGCTCAACGTGACCGGGTGCTTTGCGCCAGTTGCGCTGAATGCCTGTGCAGGCATCGCACAGTTCGATTTTCTTGAGTTCGGAGGCTCGGTCTTGGTCTGGAACCATGAGGGGTGTTCTTTCTTGCATTGGCTGAAGCGTGATTCTGCCGTGACCAGACCCGCTAGCAGGCTACGCGGTCTTTATGCCGTGCGATCCGAGGGTGTTGCGAGTGAGGAGCGGCGAACAATCAGCTGGCTGGGTAGCTGGATGTGACGCGCTGCTTCGGTGCTGCCGTCGATGCGCTCCAGCAGGCATTGCACGGCCATCTGGCCCAGCAAATCGGTGGGCTGCGCAATGGTGCTGAGCCCCGGCCCGATCAGGCTGGCCCATTCGGTTTCGTCGATACCGATAAAGCCCATGTCCTGGCCCAGTTGCAAGCCTAGGCGCTGTACCAGCCCCATGGCGTAGAGCGTGGCCACGGCGTTGCCGCTGAGGATGGCTGGGTGCTGACCCGCTTCTTGCGCGGCCTGCAGCCAGGCCTGCAGATGCTCCAGCGCGTGCTGTGCATCGTGGTCAGATTCAGCAATTTCCAAGTAGCTGCCTGTGCAGGCATCGGGCGTATCGGCTTGCTGGCGTATCCACTCATGAAAGGCTTGCTTGCGCGCAGTGCGGGAGCTGACGCCGGTGACAGGCTCCGAAATCATGAGCAGGTGGCGCCAGCCTTGTTCGCGCAAATGGTTCAAGGCGGTGCGGACAGCGCCCGCGTTGTCGATGCTGATGAAGTCGGCATCCATGCCGGGATGAAAGCGGTCCACCAGCACGATGGGCTTGCCACTGGCTTGGGCTTCTTCATAGATCTGCGCGCTGGTGTTGACGCGGTTGAGGATCAGACCATCGAGTTGGGCGGTTTCCAAGGCATGCATGACGCCGCGTTCGCGCTCGGCTTCATTGCCCAGGTTAAACAGCACGATCAGGTAGCCCGAAGCCTGGCAGGCCTGCTCTGCACCGCGCAGCACGGCTACAGAGAAGGGGTTGGTAATGTCGGCCACCGCCAGTCCAATCAATCGGGTGCGCCCATGCTTGAGCGACTGCGCCATGGGGCTGGGTTTGTAGCCCAGCTGCTGAATCACCTCTGCCACCCGGGCCGCCGTATCCGGGGACAGTTGAGCGCTGCCTCCGTTCACAAAGCGCGAAACCGTGGCTTTGGAGACGCCTGCGGCTTTGGCAACGTCATTGATGGTGATGCGATGGCGGGTTGTGGCAGGAGCGCCAGCGTTCGAGGAGGAATGGGGCATATATGGCGTGGTGAAGGGCACCAGTCAGCATATGTGGTGCTTGGAGAGCGTTAATGTAGCGTCAGCCTTGCATGTCTTGCACGTTATTGTTGGATAAATGAAATAAGCGTCAAGTTATTGCAATGGAATCGGTTACAGGCCGGTTAGATGCGAAATATCATTTTGCAAAAACAATTTGCACATTATGAAATTGTTGCGAGGCAACATTCACGTCTTGAGGTGTGATGCATATTCGGGAAAACACTGATTTTTGTTTTGATGGTTTTGCTTTTGTTTTTGTAAGTCATTGTTTTATTTGATTTAAATAATTTTTTCATCTCCGGGCGATTTGCCAAAATGCTAGCAATTTGGCTGACCTAGAATTCTGAAACCGGTTTCAGGATGGGTCTTTCACCGTATGAACTATCAGTTTGAATTTGGGCCTGTTTTAGCAGCATGGCCGACGCTTTTACAAGGAACGTGGATCACGATCCAGCTGTCTTTGATGGCAACTGTGCTTGGTCTGCTCGTCGCTATATTTGGTGCGTGGGGAAAGACGTCAGGGCCGGCGCCTGTCAGGTTTGTGATTAACGCCTATGTGGAGTTGATTCGCAACACGCCTTTTCTGGTGCAGCTGTTCTTTTTCTTTTTTGCACTGCCAGCCATTGGCTTGCGCTGGACGCCCTACACCGCGGCCTTGGTGGCCATGGTGGTGAATCTGGGGGCTTATGCGACGGAAATCATTCGTGCAGGCATTGAATCCATTCCCAAGGGCCAGATTGAAGCGGGGCTGGCGCTGAACCTCAAGCGCTGGGAGATTTTCCGTTTCGTGATCTTGAAGCCTGCGCTCAAGACCATTTACCCGGCGCTGACCAGCCAGTTCATTTTGCTGATGCTCAGTTCTGCGGTGGTGTCGGTGATTGCTGCGGATGACTTGACGTCCGTGGCGGCCAACATCCAGTCGGAGACCTTTCGCAGCTTTGAGGTGTACATCGTGGTGGCCTTGATCTATCTGCTGCTGTCGCTGATGTTTTCCGCCTTGTTCAAGTTGGTACATCGCATGTGCCTGAATTATCCGGACCGCCGCTAAGCGTACCGACTGGGAGAAATTTGACTATGCGTACTTTTGGTTGGGCAGAGTTGTGGTTTATCACTGAAGCCGCGAAGTGGACGATTAGCCTGTCACTGATTGCTTTTGTAGGTGGTGCCATTGTGGGTTTGCTGGTGGCACTGGCACGTACTTCAGACAACAAGTGGGCACGCATCGTGGCCACGGTGTTCACACAAATTTTCCAAGGCACGCCGCTGCTGCTGCAGCTGTTTCTGGTGTTCTTTGGTGCGCCGATTCTGGGCATTGAACTGAACCCATGGGTTGCCGCTGCTGTTGCCTTGATGCTCAACAGCGGCGCCTTTCTGGGTGAAATCTGGCGTGGCTGTATCCAGGCCATCCCTCGCGGGCAATGGGAGGCGGCGGATGCTTTGAACCTGAGCTATTACTGGCGCATGCGCTCGGTCGTGCTGCCACAGGCCATGAAGATTGCTGTGGCGCCTACGGTGGGCTATCTGGTGCAGATCGTCAAGGGCACTTCGCTGGCAGCCATCATCGGCTTTACCGAAGTGACGCGTGCCGGGCAAATCATCAATAACGCGACGTTCCAGCCACTGCTGGTGTTCAGTGTGGTGGGCGCGATTTATTTCGTGCTGTGCTGGCCGCTGTCGTTGTGGGCCACGCGTCTGGAGCGCAGGCAGGCCCTGGCGGCCGCTCGCTGACATTCCACAGTAGCAATCCATTTCAAACAGTATCGAAGGAGTTTCATCATGCAAACAACGCGTCGCCAGTTCGCGCTCAGCACAGCAGCTTTGGCTGTGGCCGCTTGCTTGCCGCAGGTGGCTGCGGCCCAGACCGTGGACGACCTCAAGAAAAAAGGCAAGCTGGTCGTAGGCATGTTGGTGGACTTCCCGCCGTTTGGTATTTTGAACAATGCCAACCAGCCTGATGGCTACGACGCCGATGTGGCCAAGTTGCTGGGTCAAGAGCTGGGCGTGGCGGTGGAGATCGTGCCGGTGACAGGTCCCAACCGTATTCCCTTCTTGCTGACCAACAAGGTTGATGCCCTGGTCGCTTCGCTGGCGATCACACCTGAGCGTGCCAAGCAGGTGCTGTTCTCCAAACCTTACTCGGCCGCTTCCATCGTGCTGTTTGGCGACACCAAGGTGAAAGCCACAGAGCCTGCAGACATGAAGGCCTTGCGCATTGGTGTGGCACGTGCCTCGACCCAAGACATTGCGGTGACCAAGGCAGCTCCGGAAGGCACCCAAATTCGCCGCTTTGATGATGATGCCTCGGCCATGCAGGCGCTGCTGTCGGGCCAGGTGGATGCGATTGGCTGCTCCGTGCAAGTGGCTGCAGAGATTGCCAAGCGCGCACCAGCGGGGCGTTTGGAGCCAAAGTTTCAGTTGTTGCAGCAGAACATGGCCGTGGCATTGCGCCCAGGACAAGACCAATTGGCAGAGGCCATCAATACGGCCATTGAAAAACTGGTGGCCAATGGTGAGCTGAACAAGCTCTATCAAAAGTGGATTGGTACTGAATTGCCGAAGTTGGGCTGATTGCGCCGTTCGCCAGCATGCACAGGGGGGACTGCCGTCGGCAGCATCTGATGCAGTGAGGCACAGCATTTTTTGACATAGAACGAAAGTCACGCGGAGTTTTCATGACCACCACTGAACAGCCCATCATCCAGCTTCAAGGCGTTGAGAAATGGTATGGCCAGTTTCAGGTGTTGACCGATATCAACCTGGACGTGCGCCAAGGCGAGCGCATTGTGATCTGCGGGCCTTCGGGGTCTGGCAAGTCCACCATGATTCGCTGCATCAACCATTTGGAAGTGATCCAAAAGGGCAAGATCATTGTGGATGGCATTGACCTGAATGCGGGCAGTGCCAACGTGGCCAATGTGCGCCAGGAAGTGGGCATGGTGTTTCAGCAGTTCAACCTGTTTCCCCACCTGACGATTTTGGAAAACTGCACGCTGGCACCCATGCGCTCGCGTGGTCTGTCCAAGGCAGAAGCCGAAGAGCGCGCGATGAAGTACCTGACACGGGTGCGCATTCCTGACCAAGCCCACAAATACCCCAGCCAGCTGTCGGGTGGGCAGCAGCAGCGCGTGGCAATTGCACGTGCGCTGTGCATGACACCGAAGATCATGCTGTTTGATGAGCCGACTTCTGCGCTCGATCCTGAAATGGTCAAGGAAGTGCTGGACACCATGATCGGCTTGGCCGAAGACGGCATGACCATGCTGTGTGTAACGCACGAGATGGGCTTTGCCCGCAGCGTGGCCGACCGTGTGATCTTCATGGCAGAGGGCAAGATCATTGAGCAGGGCGCACCCGATGCCTTCTTTACCAACCCGCAGCATCCCAAGACACGAACCTTCTTGGGACAGATTCTGAGTAACCACTAATTCTGGTATTTGCATGCAGCCACCCAGTCGCACAGGCCACTGGGTCTGGCCGCTGCATGGTTTGCTGAAAAGGCGTGTATGAGCAACGTATCTCCCTTGCCAGAAGTTCTGGTGTCTTTGACTTCCTTTGGTGCGGCTGAAGTGCGCCGCCACGGCCAGCTGTGGTTTGCGCAGTTGTGCGCACAGGCGGGTGCGAACGCGGTGGAGGTGCGCGAGGAGCTGCTGGTGGATGCGGCACAGGAGCTGCCGGCCATTGCGCAGTGGCTGCGCACCACATCGCTGTGGTCGGTGTATTCCTGCCCACAGCCATTGTTTGCCATGGACGGTAGCCTGGATGAGGCGGTACTGGCCCACGCTATTGCGGCCACCCATACGCTGGGCGCGAAGTGGCTGAAGATGTCGATTGGCCAGTTCGCAGCGCAGTCGGTGGCGGATTCGGCCCTGGGTTTTGCGCAGCTGCAGGCCAAGGTACAGGCTGCAGGGATCACTCTGCTGATCGAAAACGACCAAACCGTGCGTGCAGGCAGCATCCGCGCACTGCAGCAGTTTTTTGCGGCGGCCGATGCCGCTGGCCTGCAATTGCCCATGACTTTTGACATGGGCAACTGGCATTACGTGGGCGAATGCCCGATGCAAGCCGCACGCAGCTTTGCTGGCCGTGTGGGCTATGTGCACACCAAGGGCGTGCAGCACCCCGGCAAGTGGGTGGCCGTGCCATTGGCGCAGTCCAACGCACCATGGCGCACCTTGCTCAACGCCTTGCCGACCGATGTGCCCCGCGCCATTGAATACCCCTTGATCCATGACGATCTGACGGGTTACACGCGCCAGGAACTCGATGCGCTGCGCGTGGCTACGGTGATTTGAAAGGGCACAGATATGACGACGAGCAAGACTTTTGATGTGGCTACGTTTGGCGAATCCATGCTGCTGCTGATTGCCGATCGTCCCGGTCCACTGGAGTTCGCAGAAACCTTCAGCAAGCGCATTGCAGGTGCGGAAATCAATGTGGCGACGGGCCTGTCGCGTTTAGGTTTTAACGTGCACTGGGCCAGCCGCTTGGGTGCGGACTCCATGGGGCGCTATCTGATCAACCAGATGAAGTCCGAAGGCGTGAATTGCGACCATGTGGTGCAAGACGCGAGCCAGAAAACCGGCTTTCAGTTCAAAGGCCGTGTGGACGATGGCTCGGACCCCGAAGTGGAATATCACCGCAAGGGCTCGGCCGCCAGCTTGATGCAGCCCAGTGATATTGACGAAGCCTGGTTGCGCCAGGCGCGCCACTTGCATGCGACAGGGGTGTTTGCCGCCATTTCGCCGAATGCTTTGGAAACCGCCAAGCGCACCTTGCAAGTGGCGCGTGAAGCAGGCAGCACGATCTCGTTTGACCCCAACTTGCGTCCTTCTCTGTGGCCCAGCGAGGCGGTGATGCGCACGGAGATCAATGCCTTGGCTGCAGGCGCAGACTGGGTGTTCCCAGGCTTGGCGGAAGGCCAGCTGCTCACGGGGTTGCAGACCGCCGAAGAGATAGCCCAGTTCTACCGTCAGCAAGGCGCGCGCTTGGTCGTGGTCAAGCTGGGGCCTGAAGGCGCGTATTACGACGATGCCCAAGCGGGCACGGGTTATGTGCCGGGTTGCCCGGTGGAAAAAGTGGTGGACACCGTGGGTGCTGGGGATGCCTTTGCCGTCGGTGTGATCAGCGGCTTGCTGGATGGGCTGGATGTGGTGGGCGCTGTGCGCCGTGCCTGCTGGATTGGCGCACGCCAGGTGCAGGTGCTGGGGGACTCGGAAGGGCTGCCCACGCGCGCTGAGTTGCAAGCCGCAGGTTATTAAGCAGTCGTTTGCGCTGCACTGATATTCAGAAAGAGACTGTGATGAGCCAAACCTCCCGTAGCCATGTGTTGGTATTCCGTGAATTACCACCCGATCAGCTGGCACGTTTGCAAGCCGTGCATGACGTGACCGTGGCCAATCCTCGTGTGGCGGGGCAAGAAGCCGCATTCATGGCGGCTTTGCCGCAGGCGCAGGGCTTGATTGGTTCCAGCTATGCCATCACGCCGGCACTGCTGGCTGCCGCCCCGCAGCTGCGTGTGATCTCCAGCATCTCGGTGGGCGTAGATAACTACCCATTGGAAGCATTGGCGCAGTGCGGCATCACCTTGTGTCACACCCCCGGGGTGCTGACAGAGACCACGGCCGACACGATTTTTGCGTTGCTCATGGCCACCAGCCGCCGCATTGTGGAGCTGTCCAACCATGTGCGTGAGGGCCGCTGGGATCGCAATATTGGCGAGTCCCTGTTTGGCAACGATGTGCATGGCAAGACCATTGGCATCATGGGCATGGGCCGCATCGGCCAAGCACTGGCGCGTCGTGCAGCGCTGGGTTTTGACATGCAGGTGATCTATGACAACCCATTTACCGTGCCCGATGCACAGTTGGGGGCGTTGGCCGGGAAGGTTCGCCATGTCTCGCGCGCAGAAGTCTTGGCGCAATCCGATTTTGTGGTGTCGGTCTTGCCGCTGACAGAAGAGACCCGCAACTGCATGAACGCGCAGGCATTTGCAAGCATGAAACCAGGCGCCATTTTTATCAATGGCTCGCGCGGCGGCATTGTGGATGAAGCAGCCTTGGTGGCTGCGCTGGATAAGGGCCAGCTGCATGCAGCCGGCTTGGATGTGTTCCAAAAAGAGCCGTTGCCGTTGGATTCAGCCTTGCGCACCCATCCCAAGGTGGTGCCCTTGCCGCACATTGGCTCGGCCACGCACGAAACCCGCTACGCCATGGCGCGCTTGGCGACGGACAACTTGCTGCACGTGCTGGCAGGCCAGCCTGAGCAAGCCTGCGTTTTCACCGGCATTGCCGCGTAAACAGGAGTGGTGATGCAGCAATTACATCCCCAAGTACAGGCAGTCACACAGCGCATTCGCACGCGCAGCCAGGCAACGCGCCAGGCCTATCTGGCACAGGTGCAAGCCATGGCACAGCGTACCCCCGGCGCACAGCGCATGGGCTGTGCCAATGTGGCACACGCATTTGCCGCCCTGCCCAGCAATGACAAGCTGCGTGTGGTGGCAGAGCGCGCACCCAATGTGGCCATCGTGACGGCTTACAACGATGTGCTGTCGGCCCATGCGCCGTTTCAGCACTACCCTGACATTCTGAAAGACGAAGCCCGCAAGTGTGGTGCGACGGCACAGGTTGCAGGTGGCACCCCAGCGATGTGCGATGGCGTGACCCAAGGCATGCCCGGCATGGAACTGAGCTTGTTCAGCCGCGATGCGATCGCCATGTCCACTGCCGTGGCGTTGAGCCATGACACCTTTGATGCGGCCTTGATGCTCGGTGTGTGCGACAAGATCGTGCCTGGTTTGCTGATTGGCGCGCTGCACTTCGGCCATTTGCCAACGGTGTTTGTACCTGCAGGGCCGATGGCGTCGGGCTTGTCCAACAGCGCCAAAGCCAAGGTGCGTGAGCAGGCCGCGCAGGGCTTGGTGGGGCGCGAGGCTTTGCTGGAAGCGGAGTCAGCGGCCTACCACAGTGCAGGCACTTGCACCTTTTATGGCACGGCCAATAGCAACCAGATGCTGCTGGAAGCCATGGGCTTGCACGTGCCTGGTACGGCCTTTGTTCACCCTGAAAGCGGCATGCGTGAGGCACTCACGCGCCAAGCCATGCGCACGGTGCTGCAAGCTGCCTGCAAAAACGGCAGCACCCACCGTGCCCCGATTGGCGAGGTGGTGGACGAGCGCTGCATCGTCAATGCCATGGTGGCGCTGCTGGCGACCGGCGGCTCGACCAACCACCTGATCCACTGGGTGGCGGTGGCACGCGCGGCGGGCATTGTGATCGACTGGGACGACTTTTCTGCCTTGTCTGCTGTGGTGCCCTTGCTGGCGCGGGTGTATCCGAATGGCTCGGCCGATGTGAATGATTTCCAGAATGCTGGTGGGCCAGGCTATGTGCTGCGTCAGCTGCTCAATGCAGGTTTGATGCATGGCGATGTGTTGACTGTGCATGCCGATGGTATCGACGCACAGACGGGCATTCCTTCGATGCGCGAAGGGCGTTTGCAATGGCAACCTGTGGGCGACAGCGGCAATCCCGAGGTGCTGCGCCCTGCAAGCGATCCTTTCAGCCCCACTGGTGGTCTGAAGCTGCTGCAAGGCAATCTGGGACGCGGTGTGATCAAGGTGTCGGCAGTGCCTGAAGACCGCCATGTGATCGAAGCGCCAGCCAAAGTGTTTGATTCCCAAGAAGACTTGCAAAAAGCCTTTCAGGCGGGCGAGCTGCAGCGCGATGTGGTTTGTGTGGTGCGCTGGCAAGGGCCGCGCGCCAATGGCATGCCCGAATTACACAAGCTCACACCGCCGTTGGGCGTATTGCAAGGCCAGGGCTTCAAGGTGGCGCTGGTGACCGATGGCCGCATGAGTGGGGCATCGGGCAAGGTGCCTGCGGCCATCCACGTCAGCCCTGAGGCCGTGGCAGGAGGGCCTTTGGCCAAGGTACGTGATGGCGATCTGATTCGCCTGGATGCGCAAAACGGCACGCTGGAGGTGTTGGTGGACGCGCAGGAGTGGGCAGCACGCTCGCCCGACACATTGCCTGAAAGTCTGCGCCAATCCAATCAGCAAGGCTTTGGCCGCGATTTGTTTACCGCACTGCGCAAGAACGCGGTCAGTGCCGAAGAAGGAGCTTGCACATGGCTGTAAATGGAGTTTTGAGCGCAGCGGACGTGGTGGCGGATGCGCCTGTGATCCCTGTGATCGTGATCGACGACCTGCAAACGGCAGTGCCCATGGCGCAGGCGCTGGTGGCTGGCGGTATTCGCATGCTGGAAATCACGCTGCGCACACCGCAGGCGCTGGCAGCGATGGAAGCCATTGCCAAAGCGGTGCCAGAGGCGGTGGTGGGGGCAGGCACGGCCCGCAGCCCTGAGGATGTGCGCGCAGCTGCCGATGCAGGTGCACGGTTTGTGGTCAGCCCCGGCTATACCTCGTCCGTCGGCCAGGCGTGCCGCGACGCAGGGCTGGCGCTGCTGCCTGGCGTGGCCACCGGCAGCGAAATCATGATGGCGCAGGCCGATGGCTGGGATGTGCTGAAGTTTTTCCCTGCAGCCGCTGCTGGTGGTGCACCGCTGCTCAAAGCATGGCACGGACCATTCAGTGAAGTCCGCTTTTGTCCCACCGGCGGCATCAGCATGGCCAATGCAGCAGAGTTTTTGGCATTGCCGAATGTGGCTTGTGTGGGAGGCTCTTGGCTCACGCCCGCCAAAGCCTTGGCGCAAAAGGACTGGGGCGCCATTGAGGCGCTGGCGCGCGCAGCCGCGCAGCTGCAGCGCTGATCTCCCTATGCCTACAGCCGCCAGCGCCCGCAATTCCTTGTTGGCGCTGGCGGCTGTCGTTCTGGGTTTGGGCTGAGTTGCTCAATTCCTGTTCCAATTGAGGGTTTGCACTAGCTTTCGCTGAAAGCGTTGTGCTTGGGCGTTGCAAGCCCTCGTTCGTATTTCTTGTCTGACAGACATGGCTGCCGCACGTGGTGGGTGGAGACTTTTCCTCCCGTGCTGTGAACGGGGGGAACAGCCCACGAGCCATGGACAAAGACTCTGGAGGACAGATACGAATGACTGCCAACACACCGACGCTGGTGACGTTTGCCATTTACCTGATTGGCATGCTGCTGATTGGCTGGATGGGCTACCGCGCGACCAGCAATCTCTCGGACTACATCCTGGGCGGTCGCAGCCTGGGCAGTGTGGTGA
>JAEZZU010000164.1 GCA_023418355.1 Pseudomonadota bacterium
TATTGGAATGACACAGCTTCGCTCTGTTTGCCTGTTCCAAAGTAAAAAACGCCTGAGCTAGGCAATCTAACTCAGGCGTTCCGATCTTGCACTGTGCTTACTTACGCAGGCCCAGCTTGGCGATCAGCGCTGTGTAACGCTCTGCGTCCTTAGCCTTCAGGTAGTCCAGCAGCTTGCGACGACGGCTCACCATACGCAGCAGGCCACGACGACCGTGGTGGTCCTTGGCGTGTTGCTTGAAGTGGGGAGTCAGTTCGTTGATGCGAGCAGTCAGCAGAGCCACTTGCACTTCTGGGCTACCAGTGTCGTTTTCGGAACGAGCATTGGCCTTGACAACTTCAGCCTTCTTATCGGCAGCGATCATTTTGATTTCCTTCATTAGCAGCCGGCTTCTTCAAGCCAGCCTTGGTTACTTGCGCCACGGGCTGGAAGGGCTCGCAGCGTGCGTCTTGCACCATGCAAAACCTGACTATTGTACCTGATGCGCCTATTGACCAGAAAACTGTGGCGCATCCCTGTCTGCAGATGGCTAGGGCGTGTTCACGTAAAGCTTGGGAATTCGCGTTGAAGGCTTGGGGATGGGATGCTAGGCGCGGTGGCGCAGCAATGCCGAGCGCTTTGCAAGCTGCCGCAACAACGCAGACCGCCCCAAGCCTTCAACCCCATTGGTGATTTCAATATCAGGGGCAGCCACGACAAGGCCGCCCCTGCAGTGTTGCCCGTCTTGCGCGGGTGCACACCCGCGCTGCGCCGTGCGTCGCGCATTGACGGCCTTGTCGTGGCTGCGCGAACCCAATGTTTACGTGAACACGCCCTAGGTATCGATGATGACGCTGTGCTTGCTGCGCGCGGCATGCGATGGCAGCGTCATGCCCAGATCTGCCAGGCGCTGTTTGACAAACAGGGCGGGCACAGCAAACACATGGGCCACTTCGTCAATGTCGCGCGCATGCATGTCTTCGATGGCGTAGCGCAGCGCAGGTTCGGGCATCAGCAGGCGCAACGCGAAATCATTGGCTTCCACGGCGTGGCGCTGCTCAAAGTCGAGCCGGAAGTCTTCGCTGACAGGAATGTGCTGGCGCATGCCGGGGCGCAGGTGGTGCAGGGCCACATGGCCGAGCGCATGGGCCACGGCATAGCGCTGCAGCGCAGGCGGTAATTGGCGGTTCAGCGTGATTTCGGCGCGGTTGTCCGGTGTGATGCTGAGCTGTGCGCGCGTTTCGACAGCATCCAGCAACTGCAGCCGCACGCCCATCTGTTTGACGATGTGCGCGACGTTGACGGGAACGGTCTGGTCCCAGTGCAGTTTGAGAATGCCTTCAGCCAGCAATGCCATGGGCGGCATTATCACAGCATGCAAAGTGCCGGGAAAAACGGGATATGTACTTGTGCCGAGAATGCAGTCATCGCACTTTCGGACAAGGAGTTTGATGTGGCAATTCGCAGCAGTGAGATCACACCCCAGTCTGTGTATGAAGGACGCAGGCAATGGCTCAAATGGGTGGCCAGTGGCGTAGCAGGTGCCAGCATGGCCGCATGGGCGCAGCGTGATGCGCTGGCCAGTGCGGCGTCTTCGGAATGGAAGCCGTTGTCTGCTACCCCTTCCAAGCTGGCAGGTGCTTGGACCGATGAAAAGCAGACACCCCAGAAAGATGCCACCAGCTACAACAACTTCTACGAATTCGGGGTTGGCAAGGATGACCCGGCACGCTATGCGCATGCCATGTCCGTGGACCCATGGACGGTAGAGATTGAAGGTCTGGTGCACAAGCCTGGCAAATGGGCGCTGGAGGATCTGCTCAAGCTCAGCCCCATGGAAGAGCGTGTCTACCGGCTGCGCTGTGTGGAAGGCTGGAGCATGGTGATTCCATGGATTGGCTATTCCCTGTCGGAGCTGATCCGCCGCGTGGAACCCATGGGCAGTGCCAAGTACGTGGAGTTTGTCTCGCAGGCGGATCCGCAAACCATGCGCGGCCTGCGCAGCAATGTGCTGGACTGGCCCTATACCGAAGGTTTGCGGCTGGATGAAGCCATGAACCCTCTCACGCTGCTGGCCTTTGGCATGTATGGCCATGTACTGCCCAAGCAGAACGGTGCCCCCGTGCGGCTGGTCGTGCCATGGAAATACGGCTTCAAGAGCGCCAAGAGCATCGTCAAGATCCGCTTTCTGGAAGAGATGCCGGCGACGGCATGGAACAAGGCGGCCAAGCACGAATACGGCTTTTATTCCAATGTGAACCCCGATGTGCCGCATCCACGCTGGAGCCAGGCCACGGAGCGCCGCATTGGAGACGGGGGCCTGTTTGCACCCAAGCGCAAGACGCTGCTGTTCAATGGCTATGCCGATCAGGTGGGGCAGCTTTACCAGGGCATGGACTTGAAGCGGAATTTCTGATGGGCGCACAAGCTATCAATGCCTGGCTGCTGAGCCGCTGGGCCAAGCCGGTGGTCTGGCTGCTGGCGCTGGCTCCGGCCGTGTGGCTGATCGTAGCTGCAGCCACAGACCAGCTCGGCGCCAATCCGGCAGAGGCGCTGATTCGCTCTACAGGTGACTGGGCGCTGCGCGGGCTGTGTGTGGTGCTGGCGGTGACACCGCTGCGCCAGCTCAGTGGCTGGAATGCGCTGGCACGCTTTCGGCGTGTGCTGGGCCTGTTTGCGTTTTTCTATGTGCTGCTGCATGTCGTCAGCTACTTCGGGCTGGACATGGGCTGGAGCCTGCAGGCCACCTGGGAGGACATTGCACAGCGGCCCTTCATCCTGGTGGGGGCGCTCGCTGCCGTGATCTTGCTGCTGCTGGCGCTCAGCTCTCCGCAGTGGGTGCTGCGCGCCATGGGCGGCAAGCGCTGGCAGCGCCTGCACCAGGGCATCCATGTGGCAGCCTGGCTGGCACTGCTGCACTTTTACTGGATGCGCGATGCCAAGAACAATGCCGCAGAGGTTGGCATCTATGCAGTCATCGTGCTTGCCCTGCAGGGCTGGCGTGCGTACAAGGCCCTAGCGCGCAGCCGCAGGCTCTGACTGCGAGGGCAGTGAGGGCGTGATGGTTTCCGGCAGCGTGGCACGGTTTTGTGCAGCCGGTTCTGTAGGCAGATACAGAGGGCCACGCTGACCGCATGCACTCAGTGCTGCCACACAGGTGGCAAGGGCAATGCAGCGGACTAGAATTTGTGAAGGATTCAACATGGGTGGATTGTAATGACCGACACTGAGTATTTAGACAGAGCCGAACAACTCCTGCTGGCCGTGGAGCGGTCGTGTGACCGTCTCAACGATGAAACTGACGCAGACATTGATGCACAGCGTGCGGGCGGGATGGTGACCTTGGTGTTCCCCAATCGCTCCCAGATCGTGATCAACCTGCAAAAGCCGCTGCACGAGGTGTGGATGGCTGCCAAGGCAGGTGGTTTTCACTACAAGTTTGATGGCAGCGCCTGGCAGGACACCAAGGGCAATGGCGAGTTTTTTGAGAACCTGAGCCGCTTTGCCAGCGAACAGTCCAATCTGCCATTGACGTTCAGCGCCAAGCTCGATTGATCGGCATTTGAACGGCTGCAAGTAAAAAAGCCCGGTGTGTGTACACCGGGCTTTTTGTTTAGTTGCGGAACAGATCCAGAATCTTGCTGCGCTCCTCAGGCAGCGGGGCTTCGGTGGGTACGTTCGGGTCGTACTCGCTGGCACCCATGCCCAGGCTGGACAGGCCTGCAGAGCCTGCAAATTCGTCGTAGAACCATTCGCCGTTCATGTTTACCACACCCGCAGGCACGGGGTAGGAGGCAACCGGTGCTTCCTTGAGTGCATGCTGCATGAAGTTGATCCAGATAGGCAGACTCAGGCCGCCACCGGTTTCGCGCGAACCCAGGTTGCGGGGCGTGTCGTAGCCAATCCAGGTCACTGCTGTCAGTGTGGGCTGGAAGCCTGCAAACCATGCATCAACCGCATCGTTGGTGGTACCGGTCTTGCCGTACAGGTCGGGGCGCTTCAGCGTGCTTTGGGCACGGGCGGCAGTGCCAGACTTCGCCACGGTCTGCAGCATGCTGTTCATCAGGAAAGCATTGCGTGGGTCAATGACGCGCTGGCTTTCGCTCAGAGGCTGGGGCACATATTCCCAGAGCGTATTGCCCTTGGGGTCGGTGATCTTGGAAATCAGCCAGGGATCAATGCGGTAGCCACCATTAGCAAAGACCGAGTACGCCACGGCCATCTGCATGGGCGTGACAGAGCCTGCGCCCAGTGCCATGGTGAGGTAGGGAGGGTGACGTGCTGCGTCAAAGCCGAAACGTGTGGCCCACTCCTGCGCATACTTGGGTGTGACGTATTCCAGAATGCGGATCAGCGGAATGTTCTGCGACTTGGCCAGTGCCGTGCGTGCAGACATGGGGCCTTCGAAGCGATTGCTGTAGTTGCGAGGTTCCCAGGGCTGACCACCGGTGACATTGGAGCCGTAGAACAGTGGCGCATCGTTGATGATGGTGGCAGGGCTCAAGCCTTTTTCCAGCGCGGCGGAATAGATGAAGGGCTTGAAGGCAGAGCCTGGCTGGCGCCATGCCTGGGTGGCGTGGTTGAACTTGTTCTTCTGGAAGTCAAAGCCGCCGACCAGTGCACGGATGGCACCATTGCGAGGGTCCAGGGCCACAAAGGCGCCTTCCACCTCGGGCAGCTGCGAGGCAGCCCACTTGCCCTTGGCGGTTTCAATGATGCGAATCACGGCACCAGGACGGATCTTGATGTTGGGTGCGGCCTTGGCGCTCAAACCAGATTCCACAGGCTTGAGACCTTCGCCGGTAATCACCAGTGTTTCGCCGTCAGGACGCTGCACCTTCATTGACTTGGGACTGGCTTCCAGCACCACGGCAGCCAGCAGATCACCATTGTCTGGGTGCTGGGCCAGGGTGTCGTCAATCACTTCTTCCAGCAGGGCGGCGTCACTGGGCAGGGCAATGAATTTTTCAGGGCCACGATAGCGCTGACGGCGTTCGTAGTCCGTAATGCCTTTGCGCAGGGACTGGTATGCAGTTTCCTGCTCACCCATATTGACGGTGGTGTAAACGTTCAGACCACGGGTATAGGCTTCGTCGCCGTACTGGGCATAGACCAGCTGACGCGCCATCTCGGCCACGTAGTCCGCGTGATTGGTGGTGTTGCGGCTGGCTGTGCGCAGGCGCAGCGGCTCTTCACGTGCTTCGCGTGCCTGCTCGGCGGTAATGAAGCCGTTTTCCTCCATGCGGTCAATGATGTAGAGCTGGCGGATACGGGCACGCTTGGGGTTGCTGATGGGGTTGTAGGCAGAAGGTGCCTTGGGCAGCCCTGCGAGCATGGCCGCTTCAGCAATGGTGATGTCCTTGAGCGGCTTGCCGAAATAGGCTTCGCTGGCTGCTGCAAAACCGTAGGCGCGATGTCCCAGAAAGATCTGGTTCATGTAGATCTCAAGAATCTTTTCCTTGCTCAGCAGGTGCTCCAGCTTGAAGGTCAGCAGGATTTCGTAAATCTTGCGGGTGTAGGTCTTTTCAGACGACAGATACACATTGCGCGCGACCTGCATGGTGATGGTGGATGCACCCTGGCTCTTGACCTTGCCGAGGTTGGCCAGACCCGCACGCAGCATGCCGATGTAGTCCACGCCACCGTGCTCGAAAAAGCGCGTGTCTTCGATGGCCAGCACGGCATCCACCATGACCTTGGGGATGTCCTGGATGGGGGTCAGTGTGCGGCGCTCTTCGCCAAATTCGCCCAGCAAGGCGCCTTCAGCGGAATACACGCGCAAAGGCAGCTTGGGACGGTAGTCGGCAAGCTCAGAGACATCGGGAAGATTGGGATAGGCCATTGCCAGCGCAATGGCTGCCACCATGGCTGCGGCTACAGCACCGGCAGCGCACAACCCGAAGAGCCACAGCAACGCTCGCAATAGCCAATGTTTGCGTGGAGGGCTGTTTTTCTTGGAGGGGGTTTGCGAGTCACTGGATTCGGGAGAGATAGGCATGACGCTCCACTCAAAAGAGAGAGGCCATTATAGAAAACAGCCGCTGGCCGCGATGGGGCAGGGGCAGAGCCTGTTGCAAGCTTTACGTTATTCCCACGGATGGGAGCAGAAAGCAACCATATAGCGCACGAGCGTGTATTTTTGACAACGATTAATTGGTGGAATGCTGATCTGAGTGCTTGGTCGTCGCCATTCCTTGCTGATAGCATCGTCCCGCGATTGTGTGAATATTCATATCAAAGTGAAACGAGAAGGGAGGGGCCTGTGATCTCAATGGGATCCCTTTTTAAGAGGAAAAGTGCACCACTGATCGGCCTTGATATCAGCTCTTCAGCCATCAAGCTGGTAGAGCTGGATCAGGACAGGCAAGGCAACTGGATCCTGGAGCGCTTCGCATCCGAGCCATTGGCAGCAGACAGTGTTGTCGATGGCAATATCGAGAAGTTTGATGATGTCTCTGAGGCACTCAAACGCCTGCTGAAAAAAAGCGGTACGCGCACCAAGCATGTGGCCTTGGCGCTGCCGCATTCATCTGTCATTACCAAAAAAATCATTCTGCCGGGCAATCTCAGTGAGCAGGAACTGGAAGTGCAGGTGGAGGCAGAGGCCAACCAATACATCCCCTTCCCGCTGGAAGAGGTGAGCCTGGACTTCTGCGTGGTTGGCCCCAATGAGAAAAGTCCCAGCGATGTGGATGTGCTGCTGGCAGCCACGCGCAAGGAGAAAGTCGAAGAGCGCAACAACCTCGCGGTGATTGCGGGACTGTCTCCTGTGGTGATGGATGTGGAGTCCTATGCGTCCCGACTGGCTGCCGGGCTGTCCATGCACGCATTGCCTGATGCTGGGATGGATGCCTTGATCGCACTGGTCAAGGTAGGTGGCCGTGGTTTTAGCCTGCAGGTCGTGCGCAACGATGACATTCTGTATGACAGTGAGCAAGGTACAGGTGGTGCTCAGCTCACGCAGATGATTGCGCGTCAATATGGCATGAGCGTGGAAGAGGCAGAGCTGAAAAAGCGCACAGGCGACTTGCCAGCGGATTACCAGGAGACGGTGCTGCAGCCATTCGTTGCCAGTCTGGCCAATGACATTGCCCGAGCACTGCAGTTCTTCTACACCAGTACACCCTATCACAGCGTCCAGCAGATTTTCATGTTTGGCGGCGCTGCGACGGTGGAGGGATTGACCGAAGCGGTCAAACAGCAGACCCAGGTGGAGGTCAGCGTGCTCAATCCTTTTGAGTACATGGTGCTGGCACCTACGGTGCATCAAAGTCGGCTCAAAAAAGAAGCGGCCATGTACCTGACGGCATGTGGGCTGGCCATGCGGAGGTTCTTGAAATGATTTTGATCAATCTGCTTCCGCACCGCGAAGTTGCACGCAAGCGCCGCAAGGAGGCATTTCAGGTCACCATGTTTGTTTCAGCGCTGGTGGGTGTACTGCTGGCAGCCTTGGTGTACTGGTTCATGCAAATGCGGATTGAGACACAGCAGGAAAGAAATGCTTTTCTGCGTTCTGAAATAGAAGTCCTGAATAAGCAGATCAAGGAAATCGCTGGCCTGGAAGGTGAGATTAAAGCTTTGCGCGAACGCCAGAAAGCGGTAGAGGCCTTGCAGGCAAATAGAAACCTGCCGGTGCATTTGCTCAATGAACTGGTCAGGCTGCTGCCTGAGGGTGTTTATATTTCCTCGATCAAGCAAAATGGCTTGCAGGTAGAGCTCAAAGGCGTTGCGCAGTCCAATGAACGAGTGTCTGAAGTATTGAGAAACTTTTCGACCAAAACGCCATGGTTCCAAAAGCCAGACCTTAAGGAAATTGTTGCAAGTACGGTTGATCTTTCGGCCAAGGACAAGCGAAAAGTAGTCAACTTTATTATGCAATTTACCTTGGTTTTACCTGAAAGTGCCTCTGAGGCAGGAGGGGGTGGAAAGGCGAAGTTATGAAAAAAACAAAAAAATACGCGCTGCAAGACCTGACTGCCTATGCACAGAATGTGCAGGAACAGTTTAAAGACCTGGACCCCAAGGACCCTTCCTTATGGCCCATTTTGCCCAGGATTTTTTTGTGTGCATTCATCGCGTTGATGGTGCTCGGTGCTGCATGGTATTTTTTATTGAGCAGCATGGAAGAAGATCTGAATGCAGAGCGTGAAACTGAAAACAGCCTGCGGTCAGAGTATGAAACCAAATTGCTCAAGGCAGTCAGCCTGGATGCCTTGAAGAAGCAGCGTGAGCAGGTTCAGCAATATGTGCAGCAACTGGAAAAACAGCTGCCCAGCAAGTCAGAAATGGCTGCACTGTTGTCAGATATTAACCAGGCAGGTTTGGGTCGTAGTCTGCAGTTTGAGCTTTTCAAGCCAGGAGCAGAGTCTGTGAAAGACTATTACGCCGAGTTGCCTATCACGGTGAAGATATCTGGCGCTTTCCATGATATTGGCATGTTTGCTTCAGATATTGCACATTTGCCGCGCATTGTGAATTTGAGCAATATGGCAATTGCCCCTAAAGGCAATGAAGGTGTGCTGACACTTGATGCGACTGTGCATACCTATCGCTACCTGGATGCAGAAGAGGTGAATGCCAATCGCAAGGGGAAAGCTAAATGATGCACAGAAAAACAATTTTCCTGGCATGTTTGGCCTCTTACATGCTGGTGGGCTGCGTCGGGGCTGAACATGAAGACCTGCACGAATGGATTGGCACCCAGAAATCCATGGCCAAACCCAGGGTGCAGCCTCTGAAAGAGCCATCAGTTTTTCTGCCGCAGGCTTATGAAGCATCCACAGAAATGGATCCCTTCAACATGCTGAAACTCACGCAGGTATTGCACCGGGAAACCGAGAAAAACACGGCCAATACGGCGCTGCTGACTGCTGAGCAGAACCGTCGCAAGGAAGAGCTGGAAAGCTATCCGCTGGATAGCATGACCATGGTGGGAAGCCTGAAAAAAGGCAATCAGCGCATTGCCTTGCTGCGGGTGAACCAGTTGATTTATCAAGTGGGTGCAGGCAATTATCTGGGCCAGAACTATGGCCGCATTGTTCAAATTGAAGAGAACAGTATCAAGCTGAGGGAAGTTGTTCAGGATGCCGCCGGAGATTGGGTGGAACGAATGGCAACGCTTGATCTGCAAGAGG
>JAEZZU010000185.1 GCA_023418355.1 Pseudomonadota bacterium
CTTCTGGCCTTGACAGAGCGGGTTGCTATGCGTCTTCGCAGGCTTGGATATCTTGTGTCACTGGTGTCCGTCTCCGTAAAAACCGATGGCTTTGTGGGGTACAGCCATCAGCTCAAGATACCAAACTGTATCAATACAACAACAGAAATCTTCGAGTATGTCCGCATGCTTTTCGATGAAAGCTGGAAGGGAGAAGCAATCCGCAAACTGGGCGTTCACGTTTCGGATTTTTATTCCGCAGATGCCCGCCAGTTTTCACTGTTCGACAAGGGAGATACGGAGAAGCTGCAGGCTCTTGACCGGGCAGTGGACCAAATCCGGGAAAAGTACGGAACCCGTTCGATTATAAGGGGAAGCTTTGCAAACGGCGATATCAACGCAGTACAGGGCGGAACCAATGACAGTGACTTTATTATGATGGGAGGTTACAGGCAATGAAAATTTTAGCGGAACCCATTGAGGCTGCGGTGTGGTTTAAGGCAAAGGAAAAGCCTTGGCCTGTAAAATTTCGTTACAGTGACAGGGAAGGAATGCTCCGCAGGGTAAATGTAGATAAAGTTATCAGTGTGGATGAAATCAAAACAGCTGGAATCCGTGCCTTTGTTTACCGTTGCCAGAGTGAGATTGATGGAGTGATGAAGGCATATGAACTGAAATATCTGGTCAGCGACTGCAGATGGGAACTTTATAAGATGTGAGAGAGACAGTATAATCTTGTATTGAACGGTAATTCAAGACCATGATCGATAAGTATGTGCTTAAATCAGGTATCGCAAGTATTTACAAATAACGCAGCTGCCGTAGAGGAAAGTGCAAACAAAAGACAGATGAAGTTCATCTGTCTTTTGAACCAAATCTTGTAAGCAATTTATCCTAGTGAACTGCTGTTTGCTTTCTTGAAAAGTAAGAGATTGCAATAAGTCCTGCTATTCCAACAAGGGCAAAAATTACTCTGCTCATAGCAGAAAAAGTACCACCAAATAGACTTGATACTAGATCATATTTAAAAAAACCGATCAATCCCCAGTTAATTGCACCTATAATTACAAGACCTAAGGCAATTTTTTTTGTTATATCCACTTTAATCACCTCCTTTCAATTGAATATTATTCCAATATCACTAAAAAAAATAATACCTAAAAAAATATTACTTGAGGAAATTGCATAATTCCTCGTCCATTGAAAATTGAATAAAATTATGAACTAACAAAAAGGATTTTACCCCTTTATGTCGAATACAGTTAGTGACGAAACAAACCATCCGAAAGGAGTAAAATCTCTCACTATGTATATTCGACAAGAAACGCTGTTTTCCTTTGAAGAAATTTTAAAATTTCAAAAAGAAACTAGACTTGAATTGATTTTTTCCAAGTTGGATCTTTCCAAGTTATCAAAGAAGCTTGGGAAATCCAGCTATGCCAGAGGACCTAAAGGCTATTGTGTTATGAATCTTATCTACGCACTCATTGCGATGCAGGTTGAAAGGATTCCCACAATGAAGGATTTGGTTCAAAAGCTGAACGAGAATCCTGTCCTCCGGTACAACTGCGGTTTTGATGTTCTTGGAAGTGTTCCATCCGAATCTACCTTTAGCAGGTTCTTGAGCAGGCTTTCTTTGTCTGACGAGCTTTCCTCCTTGTTCAGGGAGATTGTCCTTCAGGCAAAGGAACTGGGTGTCATCGACGGCAGCAATGCCTCTCTCGACTCTACCAAGCTTTCTTCTTACGAAGCTTCTGTTCCAAAATCTAAGATCGCCGATGATGGAACCAACCCCAACTGGGGAATGAAGCGTGACACCAACGGAAACAATATTCGCTGGTTTGGTTGGAAGCTTCATGTACTGTGCGATAGCAAAAGCGAGCTTCCGATGGAAGTTCTGGTTACACCGGCTAGTGTATATGATGGAACACAGGCTTTGCCCCTTATCGAAGCTTTTAAGAAAAGCTATTCCGATGTCTTCAAGCCGAAGTATTACACCATGGATTCCGGGTATGATTTTGAATCCAATTATCGCAGTATCATCGAGGATTATGAAGCAAGCCCGATCATTGCCTACAACCCGAGGGGGAGCAAAAATCCACCGGAAGGCATGAATGATCGTTTTAAGCCAATCTGCTCCGCAGGATATCCTCTGACCTATTTTGGTGTCGATGGAGATTATCTGAAGTTCAGATGCCCTCATGTTACCGGTCATTGTGATTGCCCTTTCGGCAGCAACTGGTGCTCTAATTCAAACTATGGATATACCACGAAGATCAACTGGAAGCAGAATCCGAGGCACTACGGATATCCGCATAGAGGTTCCTCGGAATGGCAAAAGCTTTACAACACCAGGACCTCCGTTGAGCGTATGTTTTCTCGGATGAAGGATTATCTCAATCTTGACAACATACGGTCGAAAGGAATCCTAAAGGCAAAAGCTTATGCACTACTGAATTGCATTGCACTTGTTGCCGCAACCATTGCGGTAAACTAATTTCAATCAAAACAGATTACACCGCAGTGCGGTCTGTTTCTGATACATAAAATCATTAGGAAACACCATATTTACAGTCCGGAACTTTGAAAAACTGACCACTATAGCTTTATTTTTGTATTTTTGTTTTTCAATTAACTAGATTTGCAATTATGCAATTTCCTCAATTAGTAATAATATAAAAAAATACGAAAGCAAAGGAATCAGTACTCTGTAATTCGAACAGAAATTGCCCCGTATTCCAGAGGATTGATTAAGGGAACATCATGAGATTAAAAAAAGCGATTTTATT
>JAEZZU010000374.1 GCA_023418355.1 Pseudomonadota bacterium
GCTCACGCGCAAAACGGGCCAGCGTGACGATGTCCATGGAGTAGCGCGGCACGGTGATGGCCAGCACCACATCACCCTTGCCCAGGCGCGACATGCGGCGCAGGATCTGCTCGGTACCACCGCCTTCAGACAGGTGGGTGGCACCCTGCACATAGGGCATGAAGGCGCTGGCTGCAAAGCCCGCAAAGTAGTGGCTCATGCCCAGACCAATGGTGTAGACATGGCGCGCTTGCAGCAGGCGCTGGGCGCATTGCTCCAGCACCTGCAAGTCCAGCTCACCTGCGGCCTGCAGCAGCCCTGACTGGGCACTGGCCAGCGGATGGCTGGGCTGTACCTCGGCCTGCTGGCGCAGCTTGGCAATGGGCTCCTGCGCGTCCTGCAGCTCGGCAGCCAGTGCCGCACGCAGCTCCACAAAGCCCGCAAAGCCTGCGTGCGTGGCAAAACGGTTTACCGCCGATTGCGAGGCACGCGCCTGATCGGCAATTTCATCGGCCGTCAGCGAAATGGCATGCAGCGGGTGGGCCGCCATCCACAGCCCGACCTTGCGGATCGCAGGTGTGGCTTCCAGTGCGCACTGGCGCAGACGGTTGAGCAGGCTCATGGTCAGGGTTTGTACGAATGAATGAAAAAATTCAAATTAAATTCAATTTGAATGACTTCATTCATCCTAGCGCATGCCAGATGGAAAAAACAAGGGCCTGCGCATACGTAGTTACCGCTGTCTCATGCACGACCAGCGCCTGTCCGTGCCTGTCCAATAATGCGCAGCCATGTACCAAGTTCAGCGACCCAGCGCCTCCCACGACCTCACCATTCGCCATATGCGTTACCGCGTCCGCACCTGGGGCCAGCCGCAGCCCGGTGTGCCGCCGCTGGTGCTGGTGCATGGCTGGATGGATGTCAGCGCCTCCTACCAGTTTGTGGTGGATGCCTTCTCTGCAGCTTTTTATGCCGGGCGCCACATCATTGCTCCCGACTGGCGCGGCTTTGGACACAGCATGCCGCCTGCGCCGTGCGACCACTACAACTTTGCGGACTATCTGGGCGACCTGGACGCCCTGCTCGACCACTACGTGCCTGAGGGCCAGCCCGTGGACCTGGTCGGCCACAGCATGGGCGGCAATGTCGCCATGCTCTATGCCGGCGCACGCCCGGCACGCATTCGCCGCCTGATCAATCTGGAAGGCTTTGGGCTGCCAGCCACCCAGCCCAGCCAGGCTCCCCAGCGCATGGGCCGCTGGCTCGATGAACTCAAGCAGCTGCACCAAGCAGACATTGCCCTCAAGACCTATGACAGCCGCGAAGCCGTGGCGGCGCGCCTGCGCAAGACCAACCGCCGCCTCAGTGAAGACAAGGCCCTGTGGCTGGCTGGCGAATGGGCTGCGCCCAATGCCCAGGGCCGCTGGGCCATTCTGGGCGATGCGGCGCACAAGGTGGTCAACCCCCAGCTGTTTCGCGTGGACGAAGTGCTGGCGCATTACGCCGCCATCACCGCCCCAGTGCTGGCCGTGGAGGCCAGCGACGACAGCATGGGCCTGTGGTGGAAAGACCAGTACGATCTGGCCGAGTACCATCAACGCCTGCAAGCCGTACCCAGCTGCCGCATTGCACGCGTGGAAGATGCCGGTCACATGCTGCACCACGACCAGCCGCAGGCTGTGGCACAGCTGATTGAAGACTTCTGCCGCTAAGCCCAGTGCATGCTTCAGAAAAGCAAGCAGCTACCGCAAGCTAATGCTTGCTTTGCGGTACATTTGCACCTCAAACCTATGATTTGCAGGCGCTAGCCGCTCTTATTTTTGCGCCTGCTTTTACCTGAAAGCCTGCCGCCATGTGGCTGACTGATCTGTTGCGCAAACTCACCAAAGGCCCGAACGTGGGCGAAACCTTCCGTGACTACATTGGCTGCTACCTCTACGGCATTGAGGGCACGACGGCCAAGCCCGAGTACCTGGGCGCGCCCACCACGCTGAGCGAGCTGGAACAGGGCCTGCGCACCTATCTGCAGGACTACATACGCGCGCAGCCCGACCCACAGTCGCCCAAAGTCCAGCTGGTGCAGACCTTGCTTGACGAACTGCCCGCACGCCTGCAGGCCCATGTGCAGGGTGATCTGGCCCAGCCCTTTTTTGAACTGGATGGTGCCCTGCTGTTTGTACGCAAGGGCGTGCGCCAGCGGCGCAAGGAAAATGGCCGGTTTGTGGAATAAGCCCCGCCCGACTTCTTGACCCTTGCCCTGAGCGCCCGCATCCATTTCGTCCGCCCCCCAATCCCATGACTGAGACCGCGCAGCCGTCTGCAGACTCTGCACCACCAGATCCCCGACAGCTTCTGCTGCCTTCACTTGCCGCCATGCTGCAGGAGCTGGCGCAAAGAATGCCGCCTGCCAGCGTGGTTCAGGCCCTGCAGGCCCGCCAGCTGCTGCAGCAATTGCTGCACGCCGTGCAAGTGCTGGATCTGGGTGCGCTGCTGCAGCTCATGCAGGCCATGGATGCGCCCCTGCAGTCCTATGCCATGGGCGAGCAGTCTCCGTCCGAAAAAACGGGCGAGCTGCTGCAGCTGGCCGCACGCGATGCCTGCAGCTATGTGCACGCCATCAGCCAGCAGGCGCAGCCTTCGGCGCGGGAGCTGTTCGCCAGCTACCG
Organism: Pseudomonadota bacterium; assembly: GCA_023418355.1. Lineage (GTDB taxonomy): Bacteria > Pseudomonadota > Gammaproteobacteria > Burkholderiales > Burkholderiaceae_C > Comamonas. The sequence goes on from JAEZZU010000374.1 coordinate 2,646, forward strand.
CGCGCTGACCAAGCTCAGCGGCAAAGACACGGCCCATCCGGCCGACCTGTGGGAGCAGCCCTGGCCCATTCCCCTGCTGGCCGCACCGGCAGACATTGCGCCCATCACGCCCAGCGCCGAGCTGCGCACGCAGCTGGATCAGCATGTGCTGGCCCTGCTGCAAACCGGTAATCCGGCTTTTTGCAGCACGCTGCAGCAGCTGTGTCTGGGGCTGGCTGCCCATGCGCAGGACGCCACCAGCTGGCAGCTCGCGGCGGCCTGGCTGGAAGCCGTGGAATACGGTCTGCTGGAAATTGACATCTACGCCAAGCGCATGGCTTCGCGCCTGCTGGCCTTCTATGCCAGCTATGCCAAGGGCACGCAACTGCCAGCCGATGTACTGGTGCGCGATCTGCTGTTTTTCTGTGCACAGGCCAGCGACGCTGCCCAGCAGCGCCAGCAAAGCCTGCCACCGCTGCTGCAGACCATCTACCAGCAATGCCACCCGCAACCAGAGGCTGACACGCCAGACGCTGCAGCCGAAGAAGTGCCCAGCTTTGTGCTGGAGACGCCGCCAGCACCTGCGCTGCCTGCCTTCCAGGCTGCGCCGGAAATCCAGCCTACCGAGCCACTGGTCAACGGCCTGGCCACACAGGCACAGCTGGAACCTGATACCGAGTTTTTGCAGCAGGCCGAAAGCCTGTCGCAGCAGATTGAAGCCCATCTGGCTGACTGGCTGGCGCAGGAAGACGCGCCCACCCACCAGCCCGGCGAGACCGCCGCACACGCCAGCGAGCTCTCACGTCTGGCCTGGGCGGCAGGCTGCGCAGAAATTGCCACGCTGGCCCACCAGCTGCAGCGCTGCATGCTGCGCATGGCCAGTGATGCCCCCTTGGCGCAGCGCAAGACCTGCCAGTACGCGGCCGAAGAAATCCGCCGCCTGCTGCACCAGTTTGCCGCGGGCTTCATGCGTCGGGCGCACCCGCAGGTCATCGAGGCGCTGTACCAGCTCTACGCGCAGCTGCCCGAGCCTGCAATCACGCTGAACACTCCATCAAATCCAGCGCCAGAGCCCGCACAGCAAGCGCCAGAAGCTCTCGAAGCCGAAGCACAGGAAGCCGCCTCAGCCCTCGCCGAGGACGCTGTCAGCGAAGCACCACTGACCGCCGACAGTGCCTCTGCCATCGAGCCTGCGCCCACCGTGGCAACACCCTTGCTCGATGCCATGCATTTCTCCGTGTTTGAAGAAGAAATGCTCGCGCTGTGGCCCAAGCTGCAAAGCGCTCTCAAGCACTGGATCAAGCAGCCCCAGGACCAGACCGCGCGCCAGATCGTGCTGCGCAGCCTACACACACTCAAGGGGAGTGCCCGACTGGCCGGTGCCATGGCCTGGGCCAGCCAGGTGCATGCGCTGGAAGGTCTGGCGCTGGACGCACCACTGGAAGACAGCCCCCGCGGCCCTGCCAGCCTGCCAGCCCCGATTGAAGCCCTGCGCATTGCCTTTGTGGCCCTGCAGCAGGAAATGAACGAGCGCTACCCCGAGCGCCAGCTCAGCCACCTGCAGCAGCAGCCGCTGGACGTGGTGGCCCGCCATGCACAGGCCCTGTGGCACAGCCAGGACAACAGCCAGCAGGCGCTGACTGCCAGCCAGATGTCCATGCAGGAAATTGCCAGCGGCCTGCAGAAGCTGCGCGCCCAGATTCAGGACTGCGCAGCCTGGGCCGACACCCTGATGCTGCATGGCGATGTGGACCTGCCCTACGAATGGCACGAAGAGCTGCATGACCTGGTGCATGCCCTGAACGACTGCACCGATGATCTGGGCACCGCCCAGCAGCAGCTGCAGCAAAGCATGGGCGATGCCCAGCAGGCCCTGTCGAGCCAGGCCAGCCATCTGCGTGCCTTGCAGCACACCCTGCTGTACACGCGCCTGCTGCCACTGACGCACATTCAGGAACGCCTCACGGCCTGTGTGCAGCAGGCAGCAGCAGACTGCGGCAAATCCGTGCAGCTGTTCTGGCAGGGTGCAGATACGGTCATGGAGCGCAGCGTGCAGGAGGCCCTTACCCCCGCGCTGGAGCACCTGCTGCGCAACAGCGTGGCCCACGGCATTGAAGCACCTGCACAGCGCCAGGCGGCCAAAAAGGCCGACACCGGCAAGATCCTCATTCGCCTGCACACGGCAGGCCTGCAGCAGGTACTCAGCCTGTTTGACGATGGCACGGGGCTCAACCCCGAAGCCATCCGCAACAAGGCCCTCCAGATGGGCCTGATCAGTGCAGACGAACCCGTAGACCACGCCCGCGCTGCCGAGCTGATTCTGCAGCCCGGCCTGAGCACCGCCAGCAGCCTGACCGAAGTGGCAGGCCGCGGCATTGGCATGGATGCGGTGGCCGACATCGTGCGCGAACTCGGCGGCACACTGCACATCACCAGCACCCCTGGCAAGGGCTGCCGCATGGACATCAGCCTGCCCGCCCCTCCCCAGGTCGAGCAGGTGCTGGCCCTGCGCGCAGGCAGCTGGCGCGTCACCATTCCTGCACGCAGCGTGGAAGCCGTGCGCCGCATTGCGGTGGACGTGGCCGATCAGGCCCTGGCCCACGGCATGCTGCAGGACCATGGCAGCGCCCCTGTGCCCGTGTACTGGGCGGGAGCGGTCTGGCAGCAGTCCGCCAGAAGCCTGGAATCACCGCTGGACGGCCAGCGCCACCTGCTCATCGTGCGTGGCGACACGGCTCGCTGGGGGCTGGTGGTGGACGAGGTGCTGGGCATGCAGGAAGTTGTGCTGCAGCCTCCCGCTCATCTGGAAGTACCCGTGCCCGGCCTCATGGGCACAGCAACCATGCCATCAGGCCATGTGCTGCAGGTCTATGAGCCCTCGCCCGTACTCATGGCCCACGAAGCGCGGCTGCTGACCCAGCCCGAGGAAGCCGCCGCGCTCGACACCCAGGAGCCTGAACGCCCACTCGTGCTGCTGGCCGACGACTCCATGAGCGTGCGCCGTCTGGCACAGCACCTGCTGCAGACCCACGGCTACCGCATGCTCACGGCCACCGATGGTCTGGAAGCCCTGCAGCTGCTCGAAGCCGGCGAACTGCCCACGCTGCTGATTGCGGACGTGGAGATGCCCAACATGGACGGCATGGAGCTGCTGCGCCGCGTGCGCAATGACGAGCGCTTCGTACAGCTGCCCGTGCTGATGCTCACGGCCCACACTTCAGGCCCTGTGAGCCAGAAGGCCATCAGCCTGGGAGCACAGGCATTTCTTACCAAGCCCTACTCGCCCAACGAGCTGCTGGCACAGGTCCGCCGCTACAGCAAACGCGCAGACACCTGATCGCTGATCGCATGGCCCGCATGGGCCATGCTCTACGGCTGCAGATGTATCCCAGCTAAGCGCCTCAAATGCGCTTCTCGCTGACACGATTGGCAATCGCAGATACATATCCTCACAGGCGCTGTCAGTCTTCCTATGCGGAGCACTGGCCAGACAGCGCCGCCACGACATGGGTTGCCGTGCGGTTTCGACCAACACCTATGAGAAGAACAGCATGCGCAACAACCAACCGGTGACCAGTCACGAGCACGTGATCAGCGACAACGCGACGCTGATGTCCACCACCGACCCCAATAGCTACATCAGCTATGCCAATGCTGCTTTTGTGGAAGCCAGTGGCTACAGCATTGACGATCTGCGCAGCCAGCCACACAACATCGTGCGCCACCCGGACATGCCCAAGGAAGCATTTGCCGATATGTGGGCCACGCTCAAGTCCGGCGAGCCCTGGAGTGCCCTGGTCAAAAACCGCCGCCAGAACGGTGACTACTACTGGGTGCGCGCCAATGCCGTACCCATCATCCGCAACGGACAGACCATGGGCTACATGTCCGTGCGCACCAAGGCCTCGTCGGACGAAATTCACGCAGCCACCAAGCTCTATGCCGCCATGCGCGCAGGCCAGGCCAAGGGCGTGCGCCTGTACAAGGGCGTGCTGATTCGCACAGGACTGGGCAAGCTCCTGTCGGCAGGCAAGCTCATGGGCCTGCGCACCCGCATGCGCCTGAACATGCTGTCGCTGTGGCTGATTGCCTGCGCAGGCAGTCTGGCACTGGTTGGCACAGACACCACGGGGCTGAGCGTCGTGGGTCTGCTCACCCTGCTGTTTCTGGTGGGCTGCGGCATGCTTGAGTCCCAGTTCGCACGCCCCATTGAGCAGTTGCGCAAGCAGGCGCTGGATGTGGCCACCGGCAACAACCGCGATGCCATGCCAATTGACCGCGTAGATGAAATCGGCATCACCATGCGCGCCGTCAGCCAGCTGGGCCTGATGTTCCGCTGGCTGATTGATGACGTGAGCCAGCAGGTGCTGAGCGTGCGCTCGGCCGTGGAAGAAATTGCCAAGGGCAATCTGGACCTGAGCGAGCGCACGGAGCGCTCTGCCTCCAACGTGCAGCAGACGGCCTCCTTCATGGAGCAGATGACCAGCACCGTAGAGAACAATGCCAACACCGCCGTGCAGGCCTCGAGCCTGGCGCAGCAGACCTCGGCTTCTGCCAGCCAGGGCGGCCAGGCCATGCACAAGGTGTCTGACGTGATGAGCGAAATCTCCACCAGTGCCAACCGCATGAACGACATCATTGGCACCATCGACTCCATCGCCTTCCAGACCAATATCCTGGCGCTCAATGCCGCCGTGGAGGCCGCACGTGCCGGCGAACAGGGCCGCGGCTTTGCCGTGGTTGCTTCGGAAGTGCGTTCACTGGCGCAGCGCAGCGCCACCGCCGCCAAGGAAATCAAGGACCTGATCAACAACTGCGTGGACAAGGTGCAAAACGGCACCGCACTGGTCAACCACACCCAGACAGAAATCGAAGCCATCGTGCAGCAGGTGCAGCAGGTCTCTTCCCTGATCACCGAAATCAGCGCCGCTACACGCGAGCAGCGCGACGGCATTCTGGAAGCCAGCCAGTCCATCGGCCAGATGGATGCCATCACCCAGCAAAACGCGGCGCTGGTAGAGCAAAGCGCGGCCGCTTCGCAGAGCCTGGAAAGCCAGACGCAGCGCCTGGTCGAGGCTGTCGGCGTCTTCCACTAAGATCTGCTGCGCACCCCTCCACAGTTCTCGCCCATAAAAAAACGCCTTTCCAGGACCGCAAAAGTCCTGGGAAGGCGTTGTTCTCTGGGCAGCGAGCGCTTAGCGGTAGAAGGCTTCGACCTGGCCCTTGAGCTTGATCAGCAGAGGACGGCCCTTGCGGTCCAGTGTCTTGCCTGCGGGCACCTTCACCCAGCCTTCGCTGATGCAGTATTCCTCCACATCGTTGCGTTCCTTGCCGTTGAAACGGATGCCGATGTCGTAGTCAAACACTTCGCGGACAAAAAACTTGCTGCTGGGGTCAATCGACAGGTGATCAGGCAGTTCTGGGCGTGCTGTAGCTTCAGTCATAGTTTTTTCCATATTTGCGGGGCTCAAGACACCCCGTTCCTTGAGCGCGCCATTGTCCTGCATTTCACAAGGCCCTCGGGCGCACGGCCCGACTGTACCCAAGCTGGACGGCAAAGTAACAAGGCTAGGTGCGACTTGCCCGGCCACGCCACCGGCCTGCAGCGAAACGCGTACATTTCCATGGCTGGTGTGCAGCACAGCTGCTGTGCACGTCCTCCGTCACTTTTCCTGCCTCTGCATGAACGCCCCTGCTTTGCCCATTCTGTACTCCTTCCGCCGCTGCCCCTATGCCATGCGTGCGCGCCTGGCTATCGCCCATGCGGGTCTGGCCTGCGAACTGCGCGAAATCAATCTGCGCAACAAACCCCAGGCACTGCTGGACGCCTCCCCCAAAGGCACGGTGCCTGTGCTGGTGCTGCAGGACGGCCAAGTGATCGAGCAGAGTCTGGACATCATGCTGCACGCGCTGCAGGCCTGTGACCCCGATGGCTGGCTCACGCCCACCCAGGGCACGCTGGATGAGATGCTGGCGCTGATTGCACGCAACGACAGCTTCTTCAAGCAGGCACTGGACCGCTGCAAATACCCCGAACGCTACAGCGCAGAAGCAGTCACGCAGGCGCAGCAGGATGCCAGCACCTGGCTGAGCGCCCTGAATGAGCAGCTGGCTGCCACCGGCTTTCTGTTTGGCCTGAACCCCAGCCTGGCCGACATGGCCCTGCGTCCCTTTGTGCGCCAGTTCGCACGCATTGACGAAGCCCAGTGGGCCGAGCAGCCCTGGCCCCACCTGCAGGACTGGCTGCAGCGCTGGATTGACTCGGCCCTGTTCGCCGAGATCATGGAGGTCTATGCCGGCTGGGTGCCCGGCACCACGGGCCCGACCTTCAGCACCAGCAGCGTGGCATCGGCCTGATCACAGGCCAGACACAGCCGCCTGTTCGCTGCACGCTCCATAAAAAAGAGCTGTCAGCGCTGATAAAACAAGGATTTCACAATCATTTGATATGGAATCCTTTGTACATCAAGCGCTGACAGCTCCTCTTTTTTGCAATCTATACGGTTTATGACTTCCTGTTGAACCAGGCACCGGGGCGGCGTGGCGCGAGCACTTTGGGAGAACGCGGCCGCTCCACTGCCGAGCGGCCATAGCGCACAGGCACACCAGCGCTGGTGGTGCTGGCAGCGCCCCAGGCAATGTCTTCACGCGCAATCGCCTTCCAGCTGCCGGGGGCCAGATCACCGAGTTGCAGATTCGCAATGCTGCGGCGCATCAGGCGCAGCGTGGGGTGGCCAATGGCCGCCGTCATCTTGCGCACCTGGCGGTTCTTGCCTTCCACGACGGTGATCTCCAGCCACACATCCTGCACGCTCTTGCGCACACGCACAGGCGGATCACGCGGGGGCACATCAGGCTGCGGCTCCAGCAGCTGCACCTCGCACGGCAAGGTGGTGTAGTCCTCAATGCGCAGGCCGTCGCGCATGCGCTGCAGCGCTGCTGCATCAGGCACACGCTCGACCAGTGCCCAGTAGGTCTTGGGCTTCTGGTTGCGCGGGTTGAGCAGCTGCTCAATCAGTGGGCCATCGTCGGTGAGCAGCAGCAGGCCTTCGGAGTCCTTGTCCAGACGCCCTGCAGGATAGACCCCTTTGGGCAGATCAAACTCCGCCAGCGAACGCGCTCCGTCCTCCGGCGTGAACTGGGACAGAACGCCGTAGGGCTTGTGAAAAAGAATGTACTGAGGCATGCCCGAGAAGATCACCCAATGTGCAAAGGCCAGATTGTCCTGCAAACAAAAAAGCCGGCGCTAAGGCCGGCTTGATGTGAAGCATCCGTGGATTACTTGACGTGCTTGCCGATCAGGCCAGCCATTTCAAACATGGACACCTGGGGCTTGCCAAACACTTCCTTGAGCTTGGCATCAGCATTGATCATGCGCTTGTTAGCTGCATCCTGCAGATTGTTCGCTTTGATGTAGACCCACAGCTTGCTGATGATTTCTGTGCGAGGCAGGGGTTCCGAACCCACCACAGCGGCCAGAGCGGCGCTAGGTGTGAGGGGCTTCATGAAGGCTGCGTTAGGAGTGCGCTTTTTCGCGGGTGCTGCGGCTGCAGCAGTTGCCTTCTTAGCAGTTGCCATGTTTGCTTTCCTTATTGGGTGAAGTTATGCCAGAGCATAAGAGTTCTACGCCACGCGGCGCGCCAACTCTGGCTCTGCCAAATGCTAATGGGAAAAAAATGCCTTTCCAAGCGGTAGAACCATTTTTTTTCTTCCATTTGTTGCAATGAGCCCCTGAAAGCTTAAAAAACTGTCAGATTCCTTGGCAAAACGCGCATTTCAGTGTGAGCATCCGGCGCATGCAGCCCATCACAACATCTATGAAGGAGCATCTATGAACATGGTTTTCCAGACCTGTGATCTGTGCGATGCGCACAAAAACGACCACAGTGGCGCATTTCGCGTCCTACCCCCACTGTTCGGGCACTTTGGCAGCCTGGTGCAGTTTGCGGGCAGCGTCGTGACAGTGAAATGCTTTGAAGACAACAGCCTGGTCAAACAGCTGCTGGACACCCCCGGCCTGGGCCGGGTGCTGGTGGTCGATGGCGGCGGCTCCGTGCGCCGGGCACTGGTGGGCGGCAATCTGGCTGCTGCAGCCGCGCGCAATGGCTGGGCAGGCATTGTGGTGCACGGCTGCGTGCGTGATGCGGCCGAGCTGCGCGAAGCCCGGGTAGGGATTGCCGCACTGGGCCTCATGCCCATGCCCACCGAAAAACGCGGCGAAGGCCAGCAAAACGTGGTGCTGGACATTGCCGGCGTGCGCGTAGCACCTGGAGACTGGCTGTATGCCGACGAAGATGGCATCGTGCTCTCAAGCACCGCCATTCATCCGTCATAAAAAGCAGCGACCACCCGCAACAAGCCCCATGACGCACAGCCATGGGGCTTTTTTGTGCGCTTTTCTGTCTGTGGGAGCTGCTCATGGATGCAACCACACAGATTTTTCATGGCGTATCCATCACTTTTCACACAATGAAAAGCGCACTGCCACTGCCCCTCCAAATCCATTTCAGACTGAAGTATTGCAATTCACATTGAGAAATTTATATTTAAGTATTTGATTTTTAAAATGAAAATATTTAGTCTTGTATAAGACATAAGATATTGCTCAAGTCTTCTATAAGACTTAAATTTATCTCCAAGCCGCACACAAAACGTGCAGACAAGTTTTTCACTTTTGCTTGCCTTTGATTGGAGACTGAAATGCCTGAATCCCTGAACCAACAACTGAGCCGTGAACAGCAGATCGCAGCCCTGGAAAAAGACTGGGCCCAGAACCCACGCTGGAAAGGCGTGAAGCGCGGCTACTCCGCAGCTGATGTGGTGCGTCTGCGCGGCAGCCTGCAGCCCGAGTACACCCTGGCCAAGCGCGGCGCTGAAAAGCTGTGGGAAAAGATCAACGGCAGCGCCAAGAAGGGCTATGTGAACGCATTCGGCGCCATCACCGCTGGTCAGGCCATGCAGCAAGCCAAGGCTGGTCTGGAAGCCGTGTACCTGTCCGGCTGGCAGGTGGCAGCGGATGGCAACACCTCCGAAACCATGTACCCCGCCCAGTCTCTGTACGCCTACGACTCGGTGCCCACCATGGTGCGTCGCATCAACAACACCTTCAAGCGTGCCGACGAAATCCAGTGGAGCCGTGGCATCAACCCCGGTGATGCGGAATTCATCGACTACTTCCTGCCCATCGTGGCGGACGCAGAAGCGGGTTTCGGCGGCGTGCTCAATGCCTTCGAGCTGATGAAGAACATGATCGCTGCCGGTGCTTCTGGCGTGCACTTTGAAGACCAGCTGGCTGCCGTGAAGAAGTGCGGTCACATGGGTGGCAAGGTCCTGGTGCCTACCCAGGAAGCCATCGAAAAGCTGATCGCGGCACGCTTTGCAGCTGACGTGATGGGCGTGTCCACCATTGTGCTGGCCCGCACCGACGCAGAAGCAGCCAACCTGATTACTTCGGACCACGATGCCAACGACAAGCCATTCCTGACTGGCGAGCGTACCCAGGAAGGCTTCTACCGCGTGAAGAACGGTCTGGAGCAGGCCATCAGCCGCGGTGTGGCCTACGCCCCCTACGCTGACCTGGTGTGGTGCGAAACCGGCACGCCTGACCTGGGCTTTGCCCGCGAGTTCGCCCAGGCCGTTCACGCCGCCTGCCCCGGCAAGCTGCTGAGCTACAACTGCTCGCCCTCGTTCAACTGGAAGAAGAACCTGGACGACAAAACCATCGCCAAGTTCCAGGAAGAGCTTTCCGCGCTGGGCTACAAGTTCCAGTTCATCACGCTGGCAGGTATTCACGTCAACTGGTTCAACACCTTCAAGTTCGCCCATGCCTATGCGCGCGGCGAAGGCATGAAGCACTACGTGGAAATGGTGCAGGAGCCCGAATTCGCTGCACGCGAACAAGGCTACACCTTCGTGTCGCACCAGCAGGAAGTGGGTGCCGGTTACTTCGACGAAGTCACCACCGTCATCCAGGGCGGCACTTCCTCCGTGAAGGCGCTGGCAGGCTCCACCGAAGAAGAACAGTTCCACTGATCACTTCGTGTGCATGCACAGGCAGTGACTCCAGCACTGCCATCCGGTTCGTAGATGTGGTTTGATGCCCACGGTTAGCCCCGTGGGCTTTTTTCCATGTCCATGCCCTGCATGTCAGCAAAGCTGCCACATACAGCATCAGTGTGTGCAAACTTTGAAAATTTCCGACATACCCCTCCCCTGTTGCAACTGCCTGCGCATTTGCCATGCAGCGCAGGGAGCAGGTGTAGAATCCCGCCCCAATCGCGCGCGCCAGCGCAAGGGCTCTACCGGGACTTGCAGGCACGTGTGACAACGACTTCAAGGCCCCGCTATGCACATCTGTGTAGCGGGGTCTTTTACGTCGGTAGAACGCAATTTGTGCGCGTGCGCAGCGTTGTGTTCGCACGCAATTGCATTCCATCAGAAAACAGGCCCCCGAAGGCCAGATTTATGCCTGACGACAGTAAACACATCTTTACCAATCAAGCGCTGTACCTGACGCAGCTGCCCGACCGCCCCAAGGCAAAACCCCCAGAAATCTTCATCCCCTGATACCCCCCAAGAGGTAGAGAAATTGACCACCCATCGTGACACTCACGGAGTAGCAAAGCTCCAAAAGACACTTGTCCTCTGGCAAGTCATCATCATCGGCCTGGCATATATCCAGCCCATGACGCTGTTAGATACGTTCGGCATGGTCTCCAGAGACAGCGTGCAGCACGTACCTACGTCTTATCTGATTGCATTGATCGCCGTGCTGCTGACCTCGCTCAGCTACGGACACATGATTCGCAAGCACCCCTCATCGGGCTCTGCTTACACCTATGTGCAAAAGTCCATCCACCCCAACGCCGGGTTTATGGTGGGCTGGTCCTCGCTGCTGGACTATCTGTTGTCCCCCATGGTCAACATCCTGCTGGCGAACATCTACCTCACGTCGCTGTTCCCTGACGTCAACCACTGGGTCTGGATCGTCAGTCTGTCCCTGCTCATGGTGGGCGTGAACCTGCGCGGCGCACGCTTTGTGGCCAACTTCAACAGCCTGATTGTGCTGGTGCAGATTCTGGTGATTGCCATCTTCACCTACATCATCTACTCCAAGCTGTACGCAGGCCAGAACGCGCTGGGCACCATTGCAGACCAGGCAGGTGCCGACGGTCTGTGGAGCTTCACCCCCTTCTGGAGCGACAAAACCGACATCGGCGCGCTGATCACCGGTGCGACCATTCTGTGCTTCTCGTTCACAGGTTTTGACTCGCTGAGCTCGCTGGCAGAAGAAACCAAAAACACCAAGCAAACCCTGCCACGCGCCATCTTCCTGACCGCGCTGATCTCGGGCCTGATCTTTATCTTCTCCACCTACTTCATGCAGCTGTACTTCCCCGGCAACCCCGAGCAGTACTTTGAGCTGGTGGACGAAACGCAGCCTGAAATCCTGCTGCTGGTGGGCGGAGCCTTCTTCCAGTCCGTGGTGCTGAGCTTTGCCATCGTGACCGTGATGGCGTCCGGCATTTCCGCACACGCAGGTGTTTCTCGCCTGATGTACGTGATGGGTCGTGATGGCGTACTGCCCAACAAGTTCTTTGGCTACATCAGCCCCAAGAACTTCACCCCTTCACTGAACATCTGGCTGGCCGGCGTGATCTGCCTGACCGCAGGCTTCCTGAGCCTGGAATTTGTGGTCGCCCTGATTTCCTTTGGTGCACTGACCGCATTCAGCTTCGTGAACCTGTCCGTGATCTGCAGCTACGGCTTCCGTGATGGCCGCCTGAAGAACGCCAAGGACATTCTGAACTTCTTCATCGTTCCAATGCTGGGCTTTATCTCCATTGGTGCGCTGTGGCTGGAAGTAGAAGAAACATCCCTGAAGGCAGGCATTGCCTGGGCTGCCGTTGGCATTGTGTATCTGGCATGGATGACCAAGGGCTTCAAAAAGCCTGCGCCTCAGTATCAGCACAACGAACACGACGAAGACTGATACCGTCTTGACTGCTGTGTAGCGCCCAGATTGCACACCGCAGATGCCATGACAAACGCCTGTACACACACTGTGTACAGGCGTTTTTTTATGCAGCCCGCTTTCTCCTGAGGCCGCACAACACCCATGGCTTGAACCAACAAAAAAAAAGCCCTGCCGCCATGGCGACAGGGCTTGTAAGCAAGCAAATTACAGCGGTGATGTCTAGATCTTGAACACCGCCACCGTCTCCACCAGAGACTGTGCCTGCTGCTGCAGGCTGCGTGCCGAGGCTGCCATCTCTTCCACCAGTGCAGCATTTTGCTGGGTGGCCTGGTCCATCTGCGTCACAGCCTCTCCCACCTGCGCCACGCCTGAGCTCTGTTCATGGCTTGCAGCGCTGATTTCCTGCATGAGACTTGCCACACGGCGGATGGACTGCACCACCTGCTGCACCGTCTCTCCTGCGCTTTCCACTTGCTCCGTGCCGGCATGCACCTGGTTCACGCTGTCGCTGATCAGGCCCTTGATTTCCTTGGCCGCTTCGGCACTGCGCTGTGCCAGCGTACGCACTTCACCGGCCACCACCGCAAAACCTCGGCCCTGCTCACCTGCACGGGCTGCTTCCACAGCCGCATTCAGGGCCAGGATGTTGGTCTGGAAGGCAATACCGTCGATCACGCCGATGATGTCGGCAATCTTGTTGCTGCTGGGTGTTGATGTCACGCATCGCGTCCACCACCTTGGTCACCGACGTACCACCGTCCTGCGCCAGCGAAGAGGCACGGTGGGCCGTGTCTGCATTCTGGCGCACGGTGGAGCCCAGCTCTTCCATGGAGGCGGCGGTTTCTTCGAGCGAGCTGGCCTGCGCTTCCGTGCGGCTGGACAAGTCCTGATTGCCCATGGAAATCTGCGCACTCGCGGCAGCCACTGACTGTGCACCTTCACGCACCTGAGACACCAGGCTCACCAGACTCTGCTGCATGCGGTGCAGCTGATACATCACGCTGAAGTCATCGTCCTTGCGCACCTGGATGCGGTGGGTCAGATCTCCTTCTGCCACACGCGCAGCCAGCTCTACCGCATCGGCAGGTTCACCACCCAGCGGCCGCAGCACCAGACGGTTCACCGCCAGTGACAGGCCCGCCGAAGTCAGCACCACGCTCAAGATGCCCAGCACGGCTGCCATCCACTGCATGGCATAGACGTCTTCCAGAATTTCATTTTCTGCAACCACGGCCACAAACGACCAGGGCGTAGTCATCTTGCTCAGATTCAACGGCACCTGAATGGCTATGGCCTCACGACCATCGAGCCGAGGGTCCTTGAACATGGCATGCATGTTCTTGCCAGCACGTGCTGCGTCCTTCAGGGACTGCACCATCTCTGCACTGAAACCCATGGAAGTATCCAGCGTCTTGCCAATCACCTGTTGATCGCGATCCCCCACATAAATGGCGGCATTGGAGAGCATGCTGGCATAACCGGATTTGAAGAGAGACACGCTCTTGACCAGATTCTGCATATAGGTCAGCGCCAGACTCACACCCGCCACACCGAGAAACTTGCCATTCACGATCACAGGTACGGCCACCGCAGTCTGCAGAATGTCCTTGCCGCCGTAGTTGTAGAGGAAAGGCTCCAGGATCACAGGCTTGCTGGTGCGCTTGGGCAACTGGTAGTAGTCGTTCTGGTCGTAATTCACGATGGCTACATAGTCATGGCCACCGCCTTCCTTCTTGATCACATAGGGCACAAAGCGGCCTGTGGCATCGTGCGCATAGGTGTTGGCGTACTCGGCATCGCGGCCGTCAAACGCATCGGGCTCCCAGATGGTCCAGACGGTCAGAAAGTCCGGGTTGTCATCGATCACGTCGCGAATCATGGCCTTGGCCATTTCGCGGTCCGGCGTGCCGGTATTGAGCATGGCCTGGTAGGTATGCGCCATGGTCTGGGCGATATCAATCGCATGGTCAATGCGCGCTGCTGCCTGGCGGCTGTACTTGTCCGCCATCTCATTCACGTAATTGACAGTGTTTGTTTGCTGCAGTGTGGACATGCGACTGGCCAGCAACCCCAGGGTGATGGCAAAGCCTGCAAGCACCACCCCAGAAACCACCAGCATCAACTGCATGCGCAACGACAGTTTTTTATAAAAAGCCATCAGGCCCTTGCCTTTCTCAACGCAGATACACGCTCGCTGTACTGCACGCCGCCCGGTGCGCATATAGCCAGGTACAGACCGAGCAGCCCTTCCAGACGCCCTTCATTTCAGGAAGTGGCTCTCTGGAGAGGGAAGGCATTGTGCTGATGAATCAGGGTTTACCTGTAATCAGGTTTCAACAGACAGGGGAGTAATTGCTTCTTCACATTCAGCCGTGCAAGCTATTTATAAATTTGTCACAATTGTAAAAATTTGCTTAATAAAAAAAGAGCGCCTTACGGCGCTCTTGTTAGCTGCAGCCCTGCGTCTGGCTTGCTTATTTGTGGCTGATGCGGCGGACCACCCAGTCACCAAAGCTTTGAATGGCCTGCACAAAGAAGATCAGGATGATCACCACGGCCAGCATGATGTCGGGCAGGAAACGCTGGTAGCCGTAACGGATACCCAGGTCGCCCAGACCGCCGCCGCCAATGGCACCGGCCATGGCCGAGTAGCCCGTCAGGCTCACCAGGCTGATGGTCAGGCCCGCAATGATGCCGGGCATGGCTTCAGGCAGCAGCACCTTCCACACGATCTGGCTGGTCGTTGCGCCCATGGACTGGGCGGCTTCGATCAGGCCGTTGTCCACTTCACGCAATGAGGTTTCCACCAGTCGTGCAATAAAGGGCGCAGCCGCAATGGTCAGCGGCACGACCGCCGCCCAGGTGCCGATGGACGAGCCGGTAATAAAGCGTGTGAGCGGAATGATGGCCACCAGCAAGATGATGAACGGCGTGGAACGCACGGCGTTGACCACCCAGCCCACGGAGTTGTTCAGCGGTGCGTTTTCCAGCACACCGCCCTTGTCCGTCAGGCGCAGGAACACGCCCATGGGGATACCGATCAGCGCACCAATGACGCCGGAGACCCCCACCATGATCACCGTCTCCCAGAAGGAGTCGATGAACAGCTGAATCATCATTTCAGAAAAATTCTCAAACATCGCTTAGCCCTTTACTTCCACCACCTGCACGATCACGCCTGCCTGCTTGAGGTGCGTGATGGCTGCGTCAATCTTGGCGGCCTCACCGCTGGCATACACCGCCAGGGAACCGAAGGTCTGCTCCTGAATTTCATCAATCTGACCGTGCAGGATGGACAGGTCCAGCCCCAGCTCACGAATCAGGTGCGACAGGATAGGCTCGTAAGCGCTTTCACCCGCATACGACAGGCGCAGCAACTTGCCCGTCTGACCCGCAGGCAGCTTGGCGGCCAGCGCACGCACGCGGTTGCCCACACTCTCGGGCAGTTCCTGGGGCACGATTTCGTCGATCAGGCTCTTGGTGATGTCCTTCTGTGGCTTGGTGAACACATCAATCACCGGCCCCATCTCTGCGATTTCACCGGCGTCAATCACGGCCACGCGGTCGGCAATCTGCTTGATCACCTGCATCTGGTGCGTAATCAAGACCACGGTCACGCCCAGTTCGCGGTTCACCTTGCGCAGCAGGTCCAGAATGGAACGTGTGGTCTCAGGGTCCAGTGCCGAAGTCGCCTCGTCACTGAGCAGCACCTTGGGGTTGGAGGCCAGCGCACGAGCAATGCCCACGCGCTGCTTCTGACCACCGGAAATCTGTGCGGGGTAGCGATCGGCCAGATGCGACAGACCCACCAGCTCCAGCAGCGGGTCGATGCGCTTTTTGATGTCGGCCTTGGACATGCCGGCCAGCTCCAGTGGCAGCGCGGCGTTGTCATACACGGTGCGCGAAGACAGCAGATTGAAGTGCTGGAACACCATGCCAATCTGGTGGCGTGCAGCGCGCAGCTCGGCGTCGCTGAGCGTCATCAGGTCGCGGCCATCCACAATCATCTGGCCGGAGGTGGGACGATTGAGCAAATTGATGCAGCGCACCAGCGAGCTTTTGCCCGCACCGGAGCGACCAATAATGCCGAAGATTTCGCCCGTTTCAACACGCAGGTTGATGTGCTTGAGCGCTTCGACCGGCCCCTTGGGGCCTTGGTAAGTCAGGGACAGATCCCGAATCTCGATCATGTGATTCGCTACCGCACGTAGCGCGCAAAACTGGCGACGTGCTCTATAAAAGAAGATGTTGGAATGTAACGCGCCGAAATATCAAACGCCAAAGAATCAAAATTCAAGTAATAAGATGCTTTGGTTATAACGTCGGCAAGCTAGGCGTAAACCCGCAATGATGCCTGATTTCAGCCCCTATCGCGTACAAGGCGGCACTAAACCATGCCATGGCCTCATATAGACAGGCACAGCCGCTCTCAAAATAAAAGCTGCAAGCGCAGAAAAAACAAGGCTTTGCAATACAAATCTATTGCAAAGCCTTGTCAGACAAGCGCAAGGCGCTCTTTATTTGTCGTAGTTGGGGGTGTAGGGCTTGTCGCCGCCAAACATGTTCAGCAGACCTTGGGGCAGTTCCTTGTCTGTGCCCTTGTAGGCCTCATAGACTAGGCGCTTGAGCGCATCCGAAGCACGGCTGCTGCGCTCACCGTTGTGCATCAGCTCCTCAATCACGCCGTCATCGGTATACAGGCGCACCCATGCATCCTTGCCAAAGGCCACGCGCTCGATGGTGTCCATGGGCACCACAAAGGCTGTCA
>JAEZZU010000212.1 GCA_023418355.1 Pseudomonadota bacterium
TGTACTGTCCACTTGAGCCTCTGCCACTAAATGTTGCGCAGATAATGAACGTGTTCTTTCATATAAGCGAGCCGCATTGCGCAACTGTGCTTGGTAACGTGATAAATCAGCTTGTTCAACGGCATCATTGAGTTGCACTAATAATTGGCCTTTTTTGACTTGCTGGCCAGATTCAAATGCAATTTTTGTTATACGGCCATTGGTTTCTGCCGCGACTAAGACTTGGCTGCCAGCTTCTAACTCACCTACACCGTAAAAAGTACGAGGCGCGGTATCTAAGCTAACAGGTGCCAATGCCACTTTTACGGGTGGATATTGGTATGCTGCTTGTTCGTCTTCTTCATTTTGTGCAGAGGTCGAATAAATCGCGCTACCCGCCCCAACAGCGATCAAAATGGAACAAAGTGTCATTATTGTTTTTTTATTCATTAAATTTTCCTTCTATTTCTGCGTCTTTAACGCGAAATAAAGACCTCGAAAATGCCCTGCAATGGCGATAGCGATTAAGCCCCCAATAACAGCGATATGTTCAATTGCCCAAAACATGGCGATTTGAGCTTGTTCTCCCGTGTAGCTCCAAAAGGTGTGTACAACCAAAATAGTGAGGAACAAAAACACAGCTAACGCCCCAGTTCCAAGCCATAAAAGACGGTTAAATAGCACAAGAACAGAGCCAATTAACATGACAGCAGCAGAAGCAATATTGAAAAACCAATCTGGGTGAAGACCTGCGGCACGCATTTCGGCCAGACTATTTTCATAATCAAAAACTTTGGCTAAACCAGATGAAATAAATAAAACCAAGACTAGTAAGCGAGCAATAACCCATAAGCTATTGCTTTCTAACATTTTGGTAATCACCGATGGCATAAACCTATCCCCTTTTAAAAAATAACCTCAATTGACAAACTAGCAGGGTGGCACTATAAAACCTTAAGTTAAGTTGAGGTCAAGCAAAGGTGAGCTAAAATGGCGGACAAAGACACAAAAACGATAAAACCTCAGAAGAACGAGGGGAAAAAAATTGATTTTACTCGGGCATTAACGGTGGGCGAAGTGGCAAAACGCTCGGGAGTGCCTGTTTCTACAGTCCATTTTTATGAATCAAAGGGGCTAATTCAAAGTACACGAACTCAAGGGAATCAGCGACGATTTCACTCTGTTGTACTTCGTTACATCGCCATTATTAAGGTTGCACAAAGTACGGGGATCCCACTACATGAAATTCAAGAGGCATTGGGGCGTTTTCCTGTAAATAGCGCGCTAACTTCGGAGCAATGGAAGGAGATGTCGACGCAATGGCGTAAATCTTTAGATAAGCGTATTCGGCAACTGACACGTTTACGTAATGAGTTGGATAACTGTATTGGTTGCGGTTGCTTATCACTCAGTGACTGTCCGCTGCGCAATCCTGATGATGTACTTGGTAGGAAAGGCCCTGGTGCCCGTATTTTAGAACGTCCATAAGTTATTTTATTAATTTCTGCGATTAATCATACTTTTCATTATTTGGATAGCCACTGCTGAAAGTGGCTATTTAACGATTTATATCATCACCTTACTATTTAAATTACCGCACATAATGGATATTTTTTGCGCCCATCGGCTACCCCTTTCCAGCATATTTGCGTAACTATTCGTTATGTTAATTTTTTGTGAACTCATTGTAACTAAATGAGAGAAAAAGAGGGTGACAAAGATGAAAGGCTTGAATAATAAGATTGCCATTGTGACTGGGGGAGCGACCAAAATTGGTGCAACCGTTGCGAAGGTATTAAGTGATTACGGCGTTAAAGTCACGATTTTTGACATTGATACCTTGAATGGTGAAAAGGTAGCTCAAAGTGAGCCCAATATTGATTTTCTTCCTGTCGATATCACAGACGACCAACAACTTAAACAAGGGATTGACCGTGTTGCGCAAAAATATGGGCAACTCGATTTTTTAGTTAATCTGGCTGCCACTTATCTTGATGAAGGCCAGTTATCTACAAGGCAGGATTGGCTCACTGCGTTGAATATTAATGTGGTGAGTGCAGTGATGGCTGCGCAGCTTGCAAAAGTACATTTCGCAAAATCGGGTAAAGGTGCCATCGTCAATTTTACCAGTATTTCTTCTTCTGTCGCCCAAACGGGTCGTTGGCTCTACCCTGCATCTAAAGCCACCATGTTAGAGGTAACTCGCAGCCAAGCAATGGATTATGCGGCTGAAGGAATTCGTGTAAATTCCGTTTCCCCCGGGTGGACTTGGTCCCGAGTTATGGATGAAATCACAGGGGGAGACCGCCAAAAAACAGACCGTGTTGCTGCTGATTACCACTTATTAAAGCGCGTTGGTGACCCAGAAGAAGTAGCTCAAGTTGTCGCGTTCCTACTTTCTGATTTGGCCAGCTTTGTTACAGGTGCGGATTACGCTGTCGATGGCGGTTACTCCGCTATGGGGCCTGAACAGGCTAAACCGGCAATTCCCCGTCTTGCTGAATAAGACACCATTTTAACTATTTTGTAGAGGAAAATACTATGCGCCGTATTGCTATCGTCGGTGGTGGTCAAGCGGGTATGCCATTAGCTTTGGGTCTACTCAATAAAGGTTATGAAGTCACTGTTGCAACAAACCGCACTCCAGATGACGTTAAAAATGGCCGAGTGATGTCGAGCCAGTGCATGTTCGATATTTCACTGCAATTTGAACGCGATTTAGGTATTAATTTTTGGGAAGAACAGTGTCCGCCGGTTGAAGGAATTGGCTTTACGGTTCCTCATCCCGAAAAAGCGGGGGAAAAAGTAATTTCTTGGCGTTCACGTCTCGATAATTATGCCCAAGCTGTCGACCAACGTATCAAAATGCCTTACTGGATGGAGTTATTT
>JAEZZU010000334.1 GCA_023418355.1 Pseudomonadota bacterium
TTGACCGCCTGTCGGTGAGCCTGCGCGAGCAAGGCTATACCGCCCAGGAAGTGGAAGCCGTGCTGGCTCTGCGCCCACAGCGCCTGTCGGATGTGCAAAAACGTCTGGAAGCCGTGCGCGCCTTTGCCGCCCTGCCAGAAGCGCAAGCGCTGGCTGCTGCGAATAAGCGTGTAAGCAATATCCTGAAAAAGGCCGAAGGCGATATTCAGGCACAGGTCAATGAAGCGCTGCTGGTGGAGCAGGCAGAAAAAGACCTGTACGCCGCGCTGCAAACCGTGGCACCCAAGGCACAGCAACAGTTTGAATCAGGTGACTACACCGCCAGCCTGCAAACTTTGGCAGCATTGCGTACACCTGTGGATGCCTTCTTTGAGCATGTGATGGTGAATGCGGAGGATGCGGCTTTGAAGGCCAATCGCTTGGGATTGCTGGCTACGCTGCATGGTGCGATGAATCGGGTGGCGGATTTGGCGAAGTTGGCTGTTTAATTATTAACTAGTTCTTTATTTTTAAAGAGGAAAGAACTGGCAAACGAAGTGCAAACCTGTGCAAATTAATTTACATAGGTTTGTATTTGACTTCATTATGAAAAGTAAGATTTTTTTAAATTTTTTTATCCTTAATATAGAAAAATTTTTCTCAATAATTTCAGGAATCATTGTCAGTGGAGTTCTTGCGCGTGCCTTAGGTAGTCAAAATTATGGAGATTTTCAGTACTTATTATCGCTTGTTGCAATATTTTCAGCGATTTCTTTTTTTTGTGGTGCTGAAGTATTGTTGCCGAGGTTGGTTGAAAATAAGAAGAGTGAGGAAGAGTGTTATATACTTAATGCTGCATTTCTCATAAGGATTACGGCCGGATTCTTTGCGGCAATTTTATTTTTTGTATTTTATTTTTTTAATAATGGATGGACTGTAGGGTTAATTTTCTGTGTGGTCATATGTTTAAAAGAGGCTCTTTGTATTTCAATTGTCTGGTTTCAGTCTGAATCTCTAAATAGAGTTTGTGCTTACGTTTTTTTATTATTTAATGCTTTGAAGTTGTTGTCGATATCAGCATTATATTATTTTGAAGTATATAGTATATCTGTATATATTTTTATATATGCTTTTGATATGCTGGTGCCTGTTGTTGTTATATTTTATCTATTCATTTTGAAATCTAACTTCAATATAAATCTATTCATTAGCGATAAAAATTCTCATTTAATTAAAATTTTTTTATTTCAATCATTTCCTTTTTTTGTTGGTGTTGTTGCAATGATTTTTTTTAAAAAAATGGATAAGATCCTTATTAAAAATGTCATTTCTGAAGCAGAGTATTCTATGTATGTTGTTGCATCTCAAATTTATGAGAATTTTTCGTTTGTAGGGGTGCTCGTATTAACAGTTTTAGGTCCTGCTTTGGTGTATTCAAAGAAGAATTTGAATGAAGTTGAATTGGGTGTATCAAAAATAATTAAATTTCAATTTCTGTTGTATATATTGATATGCTTATTCTGTTATTTTTTTATGAGTGATTTTATAAATATTGTTTTTGGAAGGGAGTATGCAAACTCTATTAGTTACATATACCTATTTGTTTGTTTGATTTTTTTGGTTTTTATAGATGAATCTATTTCTATGCTGTATTTGAAATACAAGAAAGGAAATATTTTTTTTCTTAAATGGGTGATTATGGTGATTGTTTTTATTTTATTTTATTTTATTTTGTTTAAAAATTACTTTGCGAATGGATTGATATTTTCTTATTTTGGGGCATATTCTTTTATATTGGCCTTTCATTATTTCTTGATAAAGATTAAAAAAGTGCTTGACTTTTAAAAGGGAATAAATGATATCAGTAATACTTCCATGCTTTAATGTTGAAAGATATATAGAGCGTTGCTTTGCATCTTGTATTGCTCAAACATATCAAGATTTTGAAATGATCTTTGTTAATGATTCATCTACAGATGGAACTTTAAATAAGCTGAGAGAATTTGAGTGTCGAGATAGTAGAGTAAAAGTTATTGATTTAAAGACCAATGTTGGTACATTCCATGCTAGAAAAGCAGGCTACGAGGCATCATTGGGCGATTATATTTTTTTTCTTGATCCTGATGATGAAATAACCTCCGATTTTTTGGAGTTGATGTTAAATGAGTCGATTCAGAAAAATGCTGACATTATATTTTGTAAGCTCGATATTAGACCGAATAAGATATATAGAACAGAAATGCAAGTTCCGAAAGAATCAGAAAGGGATAAAATTTTCGAGAATTGTGTCTTAAATTTAAAACACATACCGAAAGGTAATCCTGGTAAATTTTATAAAAAAGCATTGGTTGAGAATGCATATAATATCTTGAAATTTATTGAAAAAAGATTTATATATGCAGAAGATGTAGTTTTCTTTTTTGCGGCATTGTTGAGTGCTAATAGGATTTCATCTGTTAATGAAAGTAAATATATTTACTATTTAAATAATTCTTCAATTACTCAAAGTAGGAATATTGATAAAATTAGATATAATATTGAGCAGTTGGAAATAGCAATAAAGTCATTAAAAATTTTATCTGAAGATAGGAGTGATATAGCAAAAAGAACATCAGAAGTTTTAGTTGATTCTTTGAATTATGATAAGAAGTCACTAGAGAGAAGTATATTTGTGTATAGTAAAAATAATTATGGATATTTTTGTAAGACTATTGAGATGCTGAGCATAAAAATATACTGGAAAAACTTGGTAAAGCTTTTTATTTTCTTTATTTCTTTTTCAAATATTAAATTGGTGTAGTCGGCCTGTATTGACCCAGCGGTTTCTGCACAGCCCCCCTGAGTCAGAATAGTTGCCGCCTCGATAGAAATCGAATGAACAGTGGCGAATGATGTTCCCCCTGCTTATTAGAGGTTTTATAAATATATATGTGAGATATATCAATATATGGGAAATGTTGTTTCTAACTTTTTTGTATTCGTCTTATTTTTGGCGGGTTTGAATTTTCTTAGGGCTTATTTGTTGGGGGCACTATTAATTTTCTTTTATATAATTCTTGTCGGAAAAAAAATAAAAATAAAAAAATTCATGTTTTTTATTTGGTTTTTTGGTTTTTTTGGATTTGTGTTTCCTTTTTTTATTGGGATGATGCATGGCAATGTTAATGTGTCAAATGATCAGCCTTTGACTTTTGTTTTGATTCATTTTTTTAATCTATTTTTGTTGGGCTATATATTTTCTTTGCTAAGCTGTCGTAGACAAACAATTGGTATCATTGCTCTATCAGTTGGTTTTTTTCTAAGTTCCGTGAGTTCTGTTTTTTATAGCATATCGCAGGGGGTGGTGCATGGGTATGGTGCGGTTTATTTGCCTTTTAGTGATGTCATCGTAAATTCTCCAATGTTCTCGATGAGTTTAGTCCCTATTTCAATTTTGATAATATACTTTTTATTTGAAGTTAAGTCTGGTGTTCTGTATAAGTTTTTATCGTTATTAGTACTTCTTTTAGCTGTTTTTTGTGGGGCGTTTTTGGGTGGGAGAACATATTTTCTATGCTTGTTTATATACTTATTTTTTATAGTTTTTTGTAAATTCACAATAAAAAAAATATTTTTGGTTTTTTTTGTTGTTTTAATTGCTTTTATTTTTTTATATGTAAGTAAAGATTTATTAGCATCTGCTTTTGATTTGCTCAGTAATAGATTTTCAAATGGCTTGGAAAGCAAGCGATGGATGCATTATAGACATGGATTTTTTGAAATGCTTAATAATCCATTAGGTGGGTTTAGTGTTGATGATAATATAGAAAATACTAAATGGTTTCATAATATATTAATAGATGCTGCAA
This sequence comes from Pseudomonadota bacterium, assembly GCA_023418355.1. Lineage (GTDB taxonomy): Bacteria > Pseudomonadota > Gammaproteobacteria > Burkholderiales > Burkholderiaceae_C > Comamonas. The sequence goes on from JAEZZU010000334.1 coordinate 3,828, forward strand.
GGCTTGGTGGTTGGATTTCATTTGTTTCTATTATTATTATTTTTGCTCTACCATTTGCAAAAGCATTTGTTGCTAGAGAAATATTTTTTCCTTTTTCTTTATTTTGTATAGCTTTTTTGCTTATGATGCAAGATGTGATATTGGAAGGGCATCATGGGATTTTATTTTTTTCTTTGTTATGTATAATTAATATCTACTCACGTGGGAGCGTAAAATCTGAGTCGAAATAGTGCTAGGGAACCTCTGCATAACTCCCCAACGCATGTGCTTGCACATGCGTGCTGGATGCCGGAGCATGTCAAGATAGTTGTCGCCTCATTTATGCAGCGAAGGGTATTTTTTGATCGGTGACGCTGATCCTTTCTGGGTTCAAAGCCACATGGTTAATGTGATGCCAATTGCGGGTATGGCGGCTCCAGCGGGCAGGCATCGTCTGCCTGGCCTGTTCATAAACTTGTCTGCGTTTGCGCAGGATCTCGATGTCCTGACCGGTATGGCGCTGATGCGGGGTCACATACTGGATGCCGCTGTGGCGGTGTACATGGTTGTACCAGTGTGCAAACTCAGCCGCCCATTGCCTGGCGTGTGCCAGTGATTGCATTCCTTGGAC
>JAEZZU010000064.1 GCA_023418355.1 Pseudomonadota bacterium
ATGCTACACAGATTGTAGAATACTTAACGTATAAACACCGTAGGAACTCTATTTTAGGTGGTGGTGCCGATTGGGAAGAAGACGAAGAAGATCAAGAATACGATAAAGGTTTCTTAGCCGCAGTAAGGGCGGATGGTCGTATTCCTACCCCAGCCGCTACATGTGATGCTGCAACCTCTCGTATGAAGCATAGATCTGTAGCTAATATTCCTCGTGTCACATCTTTGTTTGGATGGGAGATGCGTAACTTGTTTGGTGTGGAGGTTCCTAAATACTTCCAGATCGGCTACGACTTCGACTCTTTGGAAGCAAAAATTGAATCGCATTACTGTTGGCGGTACGAGCCGGAGCCACACGAATATTGTAACGCTCTGTTGTTAGAGAAACCTAACGATGTTCACACAATGATGGCAAAACGTATCACTGAAACTATTGGACGTAAATTTGAACGTAGTCCTGCTAAATCTGTTAAGTATGGTATTACCTATGGTGCACAAGCAGACAAGGTTGCTAAAACAATTGGTAGCGATAAGTTTACAGGTCAGTTGGTGTTCGATGCTTTCTGGGAGGCTGCATTCCCACTGGCACGTCTTAAAGAACGTTTAAACGATTTCTGGGTTAAGACTGGTAAACAATATGTTTTGGGTATTGACGGTCGTAAGGTTCCTACTCGTTCTGCTCACGCGATTCTTAACTCTCTGTTCCAAAGTGGTGGGGTTATCTGTGCTAAACGTGCAATGGTTATTTATGACGATATGATCGAAGAAGAAGGACTAAGTGTTGACTTCTTTAAAGATGACTGGAAGAATAAAGACTTCGTGCAACAAATGATTGCATATCACGATGAAGCCCAGCTTGAAGTTTCTCGTAACCTTGTAGAATTTAAATGGTTTTCACCTGAATCATTAGGTTGGAAGAAAGTAGACGATCCTGAAGAACAAAAGAAAATTGATAAAGAATGCCTTGCTAAAGTTGAAGAATGGAAGCATAATAAGGAAAAAGAGACAGGGCAAATTTGGGCTAACATTCATGAATCTCCCAAAGGTGGATGGTTTACAGCCTATAGTCGGGCAGGTGAACTTGCTGCTTTAGCTGTTACTAAGGCTGGAGAATTTTACAATCTTAATGTTCAGCTTACTGCCGGATATGATGTGGGTAACTCCTGGGCGTCCTGTCACTAGTTAACTCATTGTTTTATAAGGGGCTTCTGCCCCTTTATAGGAGGAGATATGCATTACGATTTAGATTGTCTTGGTATGCCTTACCTACCAGATGAATTTGAAGGTGAAGAAGAACGTGAATGGGACGATGGGGATATCCGTTGTTGGTCTTGTGGTAAAGATATGTCCTATGAACAACATATGCACAATGATGGTTTCTGCATACATTGTTATAATGAAATTGATCTGGAGGAAGATTAATGGGAAATGGTATCATGATTTGCTATAAAATTGTGCGTATTGTCGGAGACGAAGTTATCACTCGGTATTTTATGATAGAGTCTCAAGCCGATGAGGTTTACAATGACTGGCTTGAAAAAGGTGGATACGATTTTGTATCTAAAGAAACTTTCCGTTTAGAAGTATAAGGAGAAAACAATGCGTAAATTAGTGAGCTTTAATGTTTCAATTCTTGTTGATGAACAAAATGAAGATGTTATTAAAGGTCTTGCAAATAAGATTGCAGGTGGAATGACGGAAGCTGAAGTGTGGGAAGAATGTGCTCGACTTTATGAGGAAGGTGTTATTGAGGTCTTGGGGGATGAGATTAATATGGACGATGTTGTAAAAGTAACTGTGGAGCGTATCCATGACTAAATCAAAACAAATCAATATTGCCAAAGAAATTCTTACCGTATTAAAGATTGCTGATCCTAATTCTGTCTTGGCTGGCGGCGCTGTTCGTGATTGGCGTATTCTTGATATTGCTGGACGTGATCTGGATTTTTACACGTCTCTTCCTGCACATCGATCAGAAGAGCAAATACAAGAATTGATTGCATCTGCTTTGATGGGAACTAATGTTCGTAAATTAGGAAACAAAGAAGCTTCGGATAACTACGAGGGTGTTACTGGTCTTAAACACGTTTTTGAGTTTGAACGTGATGGTCAGCTTTGCAACCTTATGATTATGGAACCAAGCGTAATGACAACCTTTCTAAATGAGTTTGATCTATCCATCTGCCAGGCTGCATTTGATGGGAAGGATTGTTATTACTCTAAAGATTTTGAAACAACCTTGGAAACAGGGATCTGCTTCTTGCACAAAGATGTTAGAGAAGATGCCAAACACGTTATTAAAATTGCTACACGTTTCCCATATCTTCGTTTTGTGAAAGAGGTTAAGGTTCCACGTCCACCTCAAGTAGATACCAGATTGGAAGAAGATGATATTCCTTGGTAATTAAAGCTTGACAATATTAAACATTTTATGATAGGATAGCATTCAATGACTGAACGTTCTAAGATAGCTGTTGAAACTGTTTATGGAAACTACACCAGTTTGACACTAGTTGAGAAAAATGTTGTAGGTCTTGACAACTCTTTTTATTTTCAAATTTTGGTTATTCAAGGTGGCGACAAGAAGCTAACCGCTCGTGTTGAAACATCTGAAATAATTGAAACCACTGTTACAAACAAAGAATTCATTTCACTGCAAGATACAATCCGAAACGTTATAGACGAAGAAGGCAAAGCTGCCACAATTAAACTCGGAGGTTTCCCAGTGCAAATAGTTCATTTTCCTAATGGTGAAATTGGAGTTGGAATAGGTAAAGGTAAATACCTGTTAGAGCAAGATGATATGGAAAGACTCCGCTCTTTCTGTGCAAAATTAATGTAATGTAGAGGAGATAATAATGTCCGTAATTAATACTGAAACTGATCGTAAAGGCAAAACCGTAACTTATGCAACTGGTATCGTAGACTACGTTAAACTGGATAAATTCGCTGAACCTAAAACTTTTCATTGGGAAGGAAAAACGATTGTTTCAACTCACCGAGCCTCTCTTGTTCTGAAAGAGAAAGGTGCTAAACCAGATGAGAAAGGTGTTTGGATTTCTCTTGGTGACATTGAACTGAAAGAAGGTTATGAAAACCTGCAAGTCAAAGAAGGTGATAATTGGATCACTATTGAAAAAGGTGTAGAAGTAAGTATTGATATTGATCGCGTTGATAATAAAGGCGGTAAAACTTACTACAATACTAAAAAATCTCGTATTACAGTATTGTCTACCGATGGTGTTCAGAAGTCTAACAAATCTTCTGGCAATAAAGGTTCCAACGATGCTGCTCCTAAGCAGTCCTATAAAAAACGTGATACTGTAGGTCTGGAAACTGGTCACGCAGTAAATGGTGCACTGGAACTGATTCGTAATGGTGTTAAAGGCGATGCTTTCGATATCGCTGGGGTTGTTCAATCTGCAACTGTCACGCTGAAATCGGAAATTGCTGAATCTCGTGGCGTTGATATTAATGATTATGATCTTGGGGCATCTGTTGGTCACGCTATTCTCAATGCTTGTAAAGACCATACCATTAAGACTGTATCTGTAGAAGATCTGATTGACTCTGCTCGTAAAGTTCTGGCTCTGTCTGATAAAGTTGCTGCTGCCATTCGTGGTTCCGCAGAACAACCTAAGAAAGAAGAGAAGAAAGAAGTTAAGAAGCCTGAACCACAACCAGAACCAACTCCAAGTAATCAAGAAGAACCTCCAATGGACTTCGATGATGATATTCCGTTCTGATCTTATTGATTTATAAAGAATTTTTATAAAAGAAAGGAGCCATTTGGCTCCTTTTCTTATTTATAATTGGAAGGAATGTTGTTATAATCAGAAAGTTTTGTGCAATACCTGAATAGGTAACTATTAGCTACTCCGCCTAATGTATTTGTTAATGTTGTTCCTGTTCCTGTAAGATTTGTGCATCCACTAAAGAAAGAAGATAATGCTCCACGTTTACCACAAACAGTTAACCCTGGGTTGTCATTAAAGATCTTATTAAAATCTGTAAGTCCTAAACAACCTTGGAATGTAGCTGTTAAAGAGGTCACTTTCGTTGGAATATTATCAAACATTCCTGCTGGAACTTCTGCAAGAGAGGTGCAATCTTTAAAGGTGTAAGAATATCTTGTAACTTTTGACAGATTCTTAAACAAATCTGAAGGAATAGATGTTAAAGATGTACAACCTTCAAACGTGCTTGACATTGTTGTCATTGAAGGAAATAAAGCATCACTAAATAATCCTTCAGGGATAGCTGTCAAACTTGTGCAGCCAGAGAAGATACCGCTTATAGATGTTCCGGTGTAAGATGTGTTACTAAAACAATCAGAAGTTATTCGTCTTAAGTTAGCACAACCTTTTAAGAATTGTGAGGCTGGGCTTGTAGAATAACTGATTCTATTACCGCCCCAAAGTTCTAAAAGACTTGGGTTTGCTTCCATAGACACTTCCACACTATTAACTACTGAAGCACTTGCAAATTCAATAGCCAGTCTATATTCTCCTGCTGGATAACTATCCACTGTAGAGAAAGCTTTGTTTCTAAATATTACTTTACTTGAAGGAACTACAACGTCATCCACCTTAACTACAAAGTTAGCTGGTGTAACAGTACCCGATAAAGTTGGGAACGTAATTGCCCCATCTGCCGAGTGGTTGAAATATCCGTTTAGAACCGTTAAACTACTACTCGGAGATGGAGCTAACTCCTTTCCCGCAACAGCGTTCACCGTTAAATAAGAACTGTCAGAAGCGGTAACAACACCTTGATACATAGCTGTGCAACCAATTCTACAACCACCATCACCAACACCAGTTATTACACCAGTTGTAGGATCTACTGTAGCAACATTAGGATCTGTAGTTGTATACTCAACAACCATACCAGGTAAGCTTGCTGCTCCTGTTGGTGTTATCTCTGCTACCATTGTTTGTGTTGTTCCTACATCCATCGCAGATAAGCTAGGGGTGTAAACACTCAATGTTGAAGCATATCCTCCAGAGGTATCTGATAAAGTTGTTCCTTCAGCGTTTAAGGCTGTCATACCTGCATCAAAACCACCTTCTGCATGGAAAGTCATTAAACCAGTAGATGATATTGTCATATTTGCAGGGGCAGAAGAAGTGTATTTAATATTGAAAAGTTTACCTCCTTCTGGGCTAACAGAATGTGTCAACTGTTTAGTTCCACCTACAATACAAATTCCTAAAGAATCTGTAGTTAAGCCAGTTGCCAGAATATCGCCCGTAATCACGGAGCTTGCTATTGGTGTGAATTTATTATAGTTTAGACCACTATTGAACAGATACGAGGCTTTCCCATCTTTCCAAATACCGGAATAATACATATCCCCGTTATAAACGAAAAAGGTTCCTTGATAACCTAATTGGTTAGTAACATCCATATTCAGCGTATGAACGCTTGTGAGCTTGTTTATATCCCAAGAACCCACTCCTTCAGGTTTAACTGGTTTTCCCACTTGGAGTGGATCTCCGCTCGCAGAATCATACCCCAAACCTAAGTTTGCAGTGTAGTTCTTACCAATAGCCCACAAGGAATTATTGATCCCAACGAAAAAAGAGTGGCGGCTTGGTGGAAACTTCCATGTTGAGAAACCTGCTGCAAAGGTATCCAGTTTAGTGTAGGTTGTTTCTGTATTAGATCTAACATATAAGTAGTTTACTGTACCCGTGCCACCGGAGGTATCTCCTACAACTATTGTCTGGGAAACTGTATTGATGTAATCTTTGACATACACTGTTTCAGTAGCGGATATCTTTGCATTGACAAAAGCTGTTGTTGTGTTATTATTACCTGCTAAACCTTTACTAGCTCCACAAACACGCAAGGTTCCCACATTGTTGACATAAGAGCATTGGTTGTAACCTGCATCAAAAGCAACTGCTGCACTTGTTATCTGACGAGGAGTAGAAACTTCGTTAGTAGTACTTGCACCTAAACTACCTACTGTGTTTTGACCTGATCCATAAAGAACACCACTATTCATTAACCAGAGAGTGTTGTTATATCCTCCCTTAACCTCTTTAAGATTGGCTAAAGAGATAGTCCCTGTTATTACAGATGGAAAGCTGGTCCAAGTAGTTACACATGCGTCCGTACCACCTGCTGCTATAGATCCTACCAACCCTGCTGTCAATCCTGAATATTGCCATCCCCCACTGTTAGTTTTAATAACAAAACAACGATCTGCGGTAAACACATCCGCTACTACAGTAGAAGCTAAGTGGAAATTATTGAATCGTGCACTACGAGTTCCATCTGCAATCTCACCAAAGAGGTTTGCGCCTTGAGTAAACAATCTACCATCATTAAGCAAAATTGCTAAACTGTTGTTAGAATTACCAGCGTTATCTGGGTAATCTAAAGTGATTACTTTTTTAACAATACCTGCTGGCAGAGGAACGACACCAGTGCTGGTCATAATAGTAAATATTGGAATTGGAAACATTTAAACCCTCCATAAAAAGAAAGCCCCTTTCGGGGCTTCTGTTATCGTGTTACAACAACCATGTCCACGATATCACCCACACCAGGATACGTTAATTGCAAAATTGTTACTGCGTTAGCAGTAGTTGCTATTTCTGTATCATTTAGTGCTCCATAAGACGCATCTAGTGTAACCGTGTGTCCCGTTGTATCTTGAATCAAATAAATCATTGCTGAAAACGCTTTAGGTTTTGTAGAGCCAGTGACACCAGGCCATGCTCCAACTGTTAAAGCATCGGTTACTGTAACAACATACATATTGGAAGTTCCAGAAGGAGTCCAAGATGCTCCAGAGTTGCCAGTAGTTGTTTCAAGTTCCATGAAACCTGCTGTAACTCTAGTTGGTGTTATAGCTTCCGTAGGATCTGATCCTGATATTTCAATCCAGTTCCCATCAGAACGACCATACGTCAAGCCGTCTTGAGGGGCTTCTGGTATACTAGGAAGAGTTCCTATAAGTGTCCAAGTAGAAGAATCTGTTTTCTTGAACACTGCTCCAGTAGTAGTATTGAAGGCGTAATCATTGATAACACCGTCTCCTGCGACTGGATTAGTTGTTGCTACAAACCACTGTGCGCCGTCCTTACCGTTGGTCCCATCAGTACCGTTGGTTCCGTTTGTTCCAGGATCACCCTTATCTCCTTTATCCCCTTTTTCACCTTTGTCGCCTTTAATGCTTCCCATGTCAACAAAAGATGCGGAATTGGTGTCTTGATCGTAGGTATAGATGTAAAGATTACTGGTGTCTTCAGTTAAGTAGGCATCACCATAGTTATTATAAACAGGGAGAGCTTCACTGTTCGGAACATGACCTTTAGCTGTAATTGATGTTCCTCCAAGACTGCCAACATTCATCCATTCTGTAGCACCTTGAACCCAAACATACAAATCATTATTAATTTTATATGCATCACCTACTTCTCCAGTAGGAGGAAGTTCAGCTTCACTGTTCAGAACCCCGATAATCTCTAAGCCTGATCCTGTTGCACCCACTGGTCCTTGTGGACCTAGTTCACCTTGTGGACCTCGCTCTCCTTGATCACCCTTGTCTCCTTTTGGACCTTTAAGTGAGGCAATAAAATCTACTTCTGTCCCTTCATTACCAGCATCCAGCCAACTTTGATATGCAGATTTCCCTTCATCTCCATCTGTGCCATCTAGACCGTCTTTTCCTGCCTCGCCTTGTGGACCTTGAGGACCAACAATATTACCCATGTTGACCCAAGCTGTCCCATTAGAGACATAAAGATTACCATTGATAGAATAAGCTTGGCTTACGTTTTCAGAGTTAGGTTGTGGTAAGTTACTTGTAGAAGGCAAATCTCCACGATAATCAAAACCGTTGGCGTTAACACCAGGTGCTCCCTGTGGCCCTGTAGGACCAACATCGCCTTTATCACCTTTTATAGAGGTAAGAAAATCATAAACAGATCCTGTATTACCATCTGCCAACCATACCTCGTAAGCTGATTTACCTTCTGGCCCAAGAGAAGAAATAAGTTTCCAAACAGAACCATCCCAAGCGTAGATTACATCACCTACGATATAACCATCCCCTGCAACGTTACCTGTGGATGGTAGTTCACTAGTGCTTGCTAATGATCCTTTAATATTAAGTTGAGCACCAGTATCCCCTTTCAAAGAAGCAAGCCATTGTGCTTCTGTTCCAACAAAACCATTATCAAGTGCGATCTGATAAGCCGATTTACCAGCTTCAGGTATTGTTTCCGACAGATCATCAATCTGTTGCTGCATTGCCGTAAACTTGGCATTGATAATTGCTATATCATCAGCGGTCCCAACATTTTGCCATGCAAGGGAAGAAACACCACCTGTGGTGGCTGGCGTAGAGTTTGCTGGAACCACTTTAGGAAAAGTTCCTTTCCATTGGTAATAATTCCCTTCTGCTGCTAACAGCAAAACTTCACGGGAATTACGTAATGTAAAACCTGCCTCAAAGCTGCGACGTTTTCGATAAGTAGCTTCTACCAGATCGGCTATCGCACTATTAGGTCTTGTTAAATTCATTTATCTCTCCTATCATTAGACCATTCTATTGGAAGAAGAGGGGGAATCCCCCTCTATTCCATTAGGTTGTTGGCACATCTACTACTGGCGTTGGGCGAATAACCGCAGTATTACCTACAGAAACATTACTGGAATCATTAGGTATGGTTTTAATTCTAACTCCAGCACTTGTAGGCGTTACAATTGGATCTGCAATGTCTATTTTAACTGGGTTAGTCCACGTATCATTATCTTGATAAGGTGCACGAGTAATAACTGTGTCCAAATCTGCTCCACCTACGCCAGCACCAGGAATACGAATACGTGTCCCTGCTGACAGAGGGTAATGATACAACCAAGAAGCATTTGTTGCTGTCCCGTTAGGAGTCAAGTTCTGTGTCAGGAAGGTATCTCCTGCCTGTGTAGCTCGAATACCGAAAGCTGGGATATCTGGAATATATGCCCCACTTGTTGTTACAAGGAAGAACGTATTATCCGCCTTGACTATCATATCACCTTTGTCAAACTCTTTCCCTGTTGGGAAATGCATTCCATCAATGTTTCGACTAGGATTAGGCTCTAAGTAATAAACTTTGCCCGTTGTCCCTACAATAGCTCCAATACCACCTGCGATATTGGTATACATATTAGCTTCAACATTACAGTTGACACGATGAATATCCGAGTAACGGCAACGGCTCCACTGTGGACGACCAGTAACCATCGTCTTGCCATCTGGGTAACAGTTTACGTTAACCATTTCAAGAACAGATTTTTCTCTACGGAAGAATCCATCATAAAATGTCCCTGGACCAGATTCAGGTTGACCAACACAATCGAAGATATTACAGGTGATGTTAGACATTGAAAGCCAAGAAGCTACACCGAACAACTGCAACGCAGCACAACGGATATTCTCAAAGCTGACTCTGTTTTCATAACCTGGCCCAGCGGAAACTCCTGCAAAAACACGCCCAGTTTTGGTGTGAATGTTACGAACAGAATAGTTAAAGCATGGGTTTGAAGGTCTACCCTGTGCCGGAACTACCGGATTACCCTCTTCGTCCAGAACTGCGTTAGTTCCCCACTCCAAATAAATCATACGGATATTACTTGCAAGTGTGCTACCGTCTGTTTTAGGCTCTCCATAAACACCATCAATCGTAAAATCTTTACTTCCATACATTACAACTGCGCCAGTTGCCAAACCTGTCCCAACAGATACGGTTTGATCTGGATCACCATGAATGTTTTCGATAGAGATATTACGACCAACTTCTACGTGGACAATCTGACGGCAACGTTTTGCAAAAACGTTACGAATTGTAATATTCTTACAATATTGATCATCAGGGATTCCGTAACCATATGGTCCTTTACCAGCTACACCAATACCGATACCCCAGTTGGACAGAGGAATAGGAGCATTAGTCCCATCGATATTAGACAGGTAAATATTCTCAATCACACAACCATCGTCATAATGTTTATTGATGACGTTCAGTTCTATTGCATCACCTTGCATGTCCATGAAGGTAAGGTTACGGAAGACACCACGTGTTACTGGTTCCCCTGTTCCTTGTTGAAGGATGCCATACAACCCGTTTTTAAAAGTACAGTTATCAATTTCAAAAGTACCTGATATTGGGTTGCCTTGGAATACCAAGCTACCAACTTGACCTGCGCGAGGAGCACCGTCCCACAAACAATCGAACATGCGCACAGCACCACCCCAATACATAACACGAGAGTTACGGAAAGTTGTGCCTTCTACCGTAGCATTTTGCACACGATAGTCGCGTTGACCACGGAACACACCCCCACGCAAAGTGATACCTTGAATATCAAAAGAGCTTGTCGTGAAAGTCATATCGCAACCGTAAGCATCGAGAATCTTACTTTTCGAAGCTTTTGCTGCTAACAGTGCCGCCTGGAAAGCTGCTTCTGGTGTGGTATAGGTAGTTGTATTGTTAGCAAATTCTGACAAGTAGACAACATCGAATAAATCGTTGTATGTTCCACCACGAGGGGTTAACAGTCCTTCCGTATTAGTTAGAACCCATGCGTTTGGACCTAATCCACCGCTTGTCTCCAATGTATCAGAAGCCAAAATACTTTTTGGTAAACTTCCAGCCCAACGATAACGACCAGCACCACGTCCAATCGTCTGATTTTTAGCTGTCAGAGTTACATTATTACCAAAGCTTGTAGGCAAATGAACAAACTGTCCACGTTCAACAGCTAGTGCAGAAAGATCTACAGACCCTCCAGAATAAGTCATTACTCCAGAAACAGACAAAGATGTTAAAGTTCCTGTGATGTTAGGAGGTAATGTGTAGGAAGACTGTGCTACCGGATCATACAGAGCTTTAATCCCTGTTAACGATTGACCTGCTGTTGCGTAAGCCACCTCATCATCTAACAAACCATATTTACGAGCAATAGTTTGCAGAGGGACTTTATCCATGCTTTCTGTTAGTTCTTCCGTTTTTGTTTCTAAACTAACAAGACGGTTCTCTAGATTAGGATCTGTATCTGCTGAAGCTACGATTTTACCAATATAAGCGAAAAGCTTGTTTGGCAGTCCTGTTGCAGGATCGTGTCCCAAAGGTTCAGATAAGATGATCTTACTATCTTCTATACGGAAAGCTTCCCCCAGAACCTGAATAACACCATTGATCGTAACAATAGCACTATCAAAGATGTAAGGAGGACTGATTACTGTTTCATAACCAGTTGCACCAGAATATACCCAAGGTGTGACTTCTGTTGCCAATTGTTCTGTCTTCAATCCCCACAATACCCAGTTGTTATCTCCTACTGGAGTACCTTGCATAGGGATTGGGTTTACCAATGTAGCATTAGGAGCATAATAATAACCGCTCAATACCCCATTCTGAAAATAACGTAGTTGGTTAAAAACCGTTTCATTTGTGCCTTGCGCCCAATCCAATGGGCTTTTAAAGAAAAAGTTATCAACAAGGGCTTTTCTCAGGGTTGGTATCAACCCTGATTCTGTCTCAATACTTTCTGTCGCACTTCCATTAATAACATCATGAAGTTGATTAGACGAGAAAATAACCAGATCTACGCCCTGTTCAAGAGACGTTGCTGGATACGTTGGGAATGTTGCCATTAATTACCCCTTATTCTGTGTACGTTTAACTATGTCATCTAGCATCATTTGGATAGTCGCATTCTTGAGGTCCATAATCTTTTCAATTTTTTGCTCAAGAGTGTTATTATTTGCCATTAATGTAGAGTTAATTTGATTTAGCATCTGGGTAAGTTCGGCTTTAGTTGCATAAGTTGATTCAACAAAGACCAACTTCTTCTCTAGCTCTCGACTTTTCTCCTCCATTTCCTCAAGATCAGAGCCGAATTTATCCATTTTTTGTTTGAAAAAGAACCAGATGACTCCGATTAAAGGGATTATTGCATCCTTTGCAAGTCCCCATGCTTCTTGAAATTCCATAATGATCCCTTATTCCGTTGGTAATGTAGGCCAATCTATAGTGTAAGGATAGTCTTTTTGAAGCGGAACACGGTTTAGTTTAACCACGTAAACTTGAAGATTTTTAAGATAAGCTAATTCATCTTCAGTAGCCATTTCTAAATCTTTAGCATACTGTAAAGGTGTTATAAGTGCTACCGCTGTTTCTTGTAAAGAGCGAATTTTTGCACTAGCTTGTGTCATCAACTCTTCACGGGAATACTCTTTATCCTTAAGAGTTAAGGTTTCTAAATCCAGAACCTTGTTCCTAATATCCTCAAAAGTATCTATGTTAAAGTCCACTTGTGCTATAGAAAGATCTTCAGGGCAAAGTAATGTAGGATCAGTGTTCCAAAACACAATACGATTTTGATCGTCAAAAACGACTTTCATTTTATCGTTATTGAATTCTGTGCTACGTAAATCATACCAATCGTAACCTTGATCGCAACGAAGAAAAAGAATGTTCTCTACTTCTACCAATTCTTTTAGTTCGGGATCTTCGGGAATATATCTTTTAAAATTTGTAAATATCATTTAGCCTCCAATATCGTACCAGTTTCCATTAACGTTGCGCTGGAGGCGTTTGAAGTAAACCCCACCGATGTTATCCGCAGAGCTACGTCCTGTTTCCTGTACGATAATACCAGAAAGAACATAACCAGAAGAACAGATATAAGTCCAAGAAACCTCGTTCCCTGGTGGATAATACACACCTTGGCTAGTATAACGAATATCTCTTACAAAGGTTCCGTTAGCATAGTTGTAGTTATTTGTAATCTGACTTTGATGATTACTTTCTACATTGTTTATACGAGAAGAGAGGTTGTTGTTAACATTATTCAAGTTGTTTTGAACAGTGTTAATATTCGTCTGCAATGTGTTCTGAAGGGAAGTCAAACGAGAGTTCAGATAATCTAAACGAACTAAAGCATTTCCGTTAGAAGTGTCTTGTCCACTGTTTGATCTTGGATTATCTATTAGAACATAACCTGCATCATATAAACGAACACCTGCCGATACACTACCTGTGCTAGGATTTCTACGATAGATGTAAAGCTGACCTCCGCTTTGATACTCGGCAGAAATCTCGCCATTTGTTTGTCCTGCAAAGTTTTTGAAGAACAGTGTTGCAGGATCTGTTGTGGAAGTACCGTTAACATAAACATCACCACCATAAATAGCACCACCCGCATCACGTTTTACCAACACGTTTGGTGTTACTGTTGAACTAGTGGCATCCGTAATGTTTGCCGACAAGTGATTATGACTGTTATCTTGAACTTGGATAGACAAAGTAACTTCTTTGTTACCGTTCCAAGTAGCCTCACCAGTAGCATCACCTGCCATTGTAATCTTAGTTCCCACTAAAGGCAAGTAGGTATTAGGTAAAGTTGGAAGAAAGTCATCCACCAAATAGCGAATCCATAAACCGATATTATTAAGAATCCAGTTCATTTCTTCGCAAGTCATGATTTGACCATAATCCATACCAACTGTGCGGATGGTTTCTTTAGGTCTAATTTTGTTTGTGTTTAAAGTTCCTGGGAGCGTTACAGTTTGTGTAGCCCAGTCAGGATAATATATTGGCTTCGCCATTTAAACTCCTTAATCTATTTGCTTGAGAAGCGTACACATGCGTCCTGTTTCATCCCCAGTAGATTCCATGTACAGGGAACCTAAACCACCAATACCGTGAGGCGGTTTGGTAGCATAATAAGAACTAAAACCAAAAGCTGATCCTGCTTTTGCTCCAAGACGGTAGCTACTAATAATGGGAAAAACACTTAGCAACTGCTCTAAAGCTTGATCAGATTGAAGACACAGGTTGTAGAAAAACACGTCAAAGGTTTTATTCAAACCTACATAAGTATTAAGCGTTTCACGCTCTGTTCCTGTGAAACGGGCGAAGATATCAATTATGTCACCACGAGTCCCCGATGAGGCTACGCGGTAAGCCCTGATTTTTAATATTGTTCTATACTCTTCATCATCAGAGCCATTACGTTCGATCCCCATTTCTTCCCCTAGAATATCTAGGTATTTGCCTGTGGCTGTAGAGATCAAGCGGTGTTTAGCAAGATAGATCATTGCCTGATCTATCTTTTGCTTTTCACTGGATACGATGTAGAGGAGCTTGACAATGTTAGGAGAAGATTTAAAATCTTCAATCAGAAGGTTTTTAACATCTTCATTGATACTGGCCCAAGTTGTTACATGGTCAACACTCACTGCCATTTTTACACTCCGTACTCGTAAGAAATGTTATCAAGGTCAAAAGAAGGGACAACATTATAAGCAGGAACTATATTATTCTCTGTATATTTACTGTCATCCTCAGTATTAAGTTTAACATAAACACGAAGAGAAGTCAAGCGTCCAAAAGCAAGTGCTGCATAAATAACACCTTTGATTTGATCGTTCGTTACTGAAGAACCTAACTCAAAGTAAGCTTGCAGGTTTTGTAAAGCTTCTACGATGTTTTGTTTTTCTGTTCCACTTAAAGTTGTTCCGTTGACAGTTTGATAAACAAGTTTTACGGAATACATAGCAGAAGCACCAGGAGAGAAGCGAATAATTTCTTGTCCTCCATCTTCTGTTGTAACTGTTATGTTTGTTGTTCCGTGTGTCAAAGTGTTGATTGGTTTGGTTTTATAGATAACATTTGCAATTTCTTCTGCACTGCCACCATAAACTATAGTCTGGAAAGTCATAGCTGGAGCATGTTCTTGATCATGTAATGTAGGGTTATCATAAATCTTCACCTTAGTAACACCATCTGTAAGTAGCAGAGCTTTCACAATAGCTGCTCGTGTCCCTGCGTTAGCTTCGTCAACGTTGTCATTGAAACGAGAGCGGAATTCTGCGTCTGTCTCAACATCGCGACCAGGGGAAAATGAATAGAAGTTACCACTATCAAGATAACCTGTAAAGGTAGAAGATATTCCTGTAATAGACTCCACACCAACAGGATTGTATCCTTTCTCTGCTGCAACTACCGGAATCTCACTCCACTTGGTTCCAACCGGAACACTAGCATAAAATTTAATAGGAGTTACCAGCCCCACTGGAGTATCACTGGTTAAAGAAGTAAAACCAATTGATAAGTTACCTGAATCAGAAAATACAAGACTACGATCAGCTTCTGTTAAATTCGCCTTGATAAAAGTTTCAAGATCGGTTATAAATGTAGAAGAACCAGGTGCAAGTGTTTTACTGTTTAGTCCTCCATCCACCGCACTTTGTGCATAAAAAGTAATATTTGGAACACCTGTAGCAGTTGCATTAGCACGAGAAATTTGATAAGCTGCAATCTTAGCATTCAACATAGTTGGTGTGCTAACATAGTAGTTCATATCGCTATCAGAGTTGAAGTAAATATCTGTGCCTAACTCGTAAGTCCAAGCTGCTTTGTTATTACTTTTAACATATGCATAACCTGTACTTGCTGCTGCCCCTGCTCGATAGAAACCACGTTTAGAAAAGATTTCGTCAAGATAAATACCTTCTGCACCATCCAGTGTTTGAGTATTATAAACCCCTTGCATACCTTCCCACAATGTGTAATCTGTGTATGCAATTATTCTAAACAGTTGTCCGATCACAGTATCTTCCGAAGTGGCTGCATCTGCACCAAATGTGTTTTTTACTGCTGTCATGTAGTTGTTTAAAACATCGTCAAAAGTCGGGATTACAAATCCCGCATCTGTCAAACCATATTCGTCCATTAGTCATCCTCTTTGGTAGATTGTGATCTGCCCCAACGTAAATCAATAAGATTTTTCATGAGGCGAGAAGGAGTTATCATGAAAACAAAAGCCCAACCCATCCATTCAGGAATTTCTTTTTCTATTCCTAAAAAGATAAACATGCCTGTCATAACAGACATGCCTACAGCGTTCCAAACTTTAGTAGAACTAACCTTATTCTCAGGATATGTACAAAACATTCCACGTAAAAATTTTTTCATAGTGCGTTCTCATTACTTTTTAAATCACGAGATACAACTAATTCCCCAAGGTCTACAGAACCCGCTGAATGCACAAGTACAGCAGCACTAAGACTAATGACAGTAGTACCTGGGGCAATATCAGCAGGTAGGGAATACGCCCTTTGCGTCTCCTTATCATAGATAACCTTATACCCACCCAAATCCACACCAACTGAGAAGTAAACAACTTCAGATTGTTTAACTCCAAAGTGACGGGCTATTGCTTGTTTATTGGTTAAGATTCCGGTTGAACCTTTACCGCCTTGACTGAACATTTCGTTCATAACAACCTCTTTGTTTTTCTAAGAAACCCCTCCAGAGAGGGGATAGTGTTACAGGGGAAACAGATGCATGGAATAACTTTTCTGATACCACCCATTCAGAAAGGCTATCTCTAGGATAACCTTTAAGAAAAGTTGTGTGAAAAGCAGTGCTTACGCACTGTCTAGTTAAGCCCTGTCGACTCGTCCTATTTCATTCCAATAACCACCTATGTAAATTAGCTCTATGGTGTCGAAGGCTCCTAGAGTAAAGTCCCCATTGATGCGTAAATTACCTGTTTGATTCTTTAGTGTAATTGTGTCGGCAGATGTGTTTCTCACTAAAACAACACGCATCCCTTCGACTCCACCGTTCAATGTGTTTAACTCTTGAGTACCACCACTTAGCTTGTGCAAGTTTCTAGTTATATTAATCTGACCACCACTAACTGTAGCTACAGTTGATGATAGGTAGGTCTTAATCCCCCCACCGTCGCATGTAAATTTAATATCATTGTTATGTAAGATATTAAAATTACCAGAAGAATCACGACGTAGAACCACACCACTAGTTGTTTTTGTTGGATCATCCGTTAGTTGAATATTTGTTTGATTTTTGCTTCCTGTAAAACGCCCTCCAACCTTTCCTTTCCAAAATTCAACACCATATCCAGCATTACTTCCAGAAACGATCACTGTCGATTCCGTCGCAGTATCCAATAAAGCACCAGAAATACGTATCTGGTCTGAATTAAATCTGCACCCAAAGAAACCTATATCACCTGTATTACTGGTTCCAATTTGTTTTTTAATACCTCCAGCTTGTTGGCTACCTGCTTGTGTTGCATTCTCAAACACCACACCAAAGAATTGGATAGCACCGCATCTGTCATATTTTACTGGAACATCTAACTTAGTTGCCAGCCATGTTCCATGGAAGGAGATACCATTACGTGAACCAGAACCTACAGAAGATGGAATGTCTATGTATAGTGCATGTTTTCCCCACTTCTCTACACCGGACTCTACGTTACGGCTGTGATGGTCGTTTCCAAAGATAGCACCACCGTGCATATTAAATGCACTATTAGTGCCAGTGCCATCCCCTACTATAGCTAGGCCAATGTTTCCCATAGTCCTTAATTCATATACAGTACACCCGTCAGGGTCTTGCCCAAAGTGCATTGTACCTGCTACCTTGAAATACCCCCCGACTGTTACATTAGATGGGCCAGATAGATCTGTATTGTGCATTAACAACCCTACATCGTAATCCGCAGAGTTGTCATTAGTAGGATCTGTAACTTCTCCGTCTAGTGTATTCTTATAGTTAAAATCACACACTATTGCTAGGTCTTTACCGAAAGGTGTTAACCCTTGCCCTTTCCTTCCCTTATTTAACACACAATAGCGTACACTAGAGAACTCGTCTTCTCTATTTGTAGAGAAAGATTTTGTTCCTACACCAGTGAATAACAAGCAAGTACCAGGTAGTTTGTTCTTGATTCCTGGTATCATAAATACTTTATCATCCGTAAGAGGAAAAGCACCTATTTTTGCAGCACCTGAACCTACCCATTCACAAGTCTTGTCGATACCATCAGTACAACGATACACCCCTTTAGGGAAGAACAAAGTAGTACCCACTTCTGTAGCTGCATCATTAGCTATCTGTATTGCTGCTGTATCATCAGCAACTCCATCACCAATTGCACCAAAGTCTTTAACACTTACATAGTCAGAAAGTCGTTCATGGATGTTACGCGCAATCGCACCACTCAATGCAGATTTATAAGTAACTAACTCTGAGCCAGTATCTTTCAACTGGGTGGCTAAAACCACCCCAGTGTCAGTAAGAAAGTTGGAAACTGTGCTTTTAACAGTCTTATCAGGTTGGTCTAAAACCAGGTAATCAGAATCATTAACTTTTGATGTTTCGGGTAAATTAGTAATTGTAGTTGACATTTTTACTCCTATATATAAAATTTTTGTGTTGTTACTAAATCTTCTCCAGATTTAGTAGCTAATGTAATTCCACTTATGGTAGCAATCTCAACATTTGCTTGTTTAAGAGTGATATCTTGCAAATAACAATTCAAAGGCACATTACCCATATAGAAAACTTGGGATTGAGAATTAACTACCGTGATGGAATCATGCATTATTTGAGGATAGGCCCATATATATTGTGTAAGTCCGTCAAACTTATTGGCGTTCAACACTATGTTACCTATAATCATCTTCCAAAGATATGTGCGGTAGTTTGATTTAGGATCAAAGCCATACAAAGGTGCAAGAGTAGCATCTGGAACAAAACCTGAAAGGTAGTGAATATCAGAATATTCAAAACCTAATTTTTCATGTGGTATAGTAATTGCATCAAATGCTTTCATCATCTTACCTTCCAGAAGCCAGTCATAACACTCTGAACAGTAAAAATCAAAAGCTTCAGGAATGTAGTAATCAGACGGGAAGTTAACTTTCTCCATCAAACCGTTGCCGATAATTGATGGCAAGAACGGAAGCAATGTTACCTTGGCTCCTGGGTAAGTTGCTCTAGTATCTGTTGCAAACTTTGTAACTCTTAATCCTAGTTTACGAGACAAAAATGCATAGTATTCGTCAAACGGCGTTCCTGTTTTATAATTATCTATTGTTCCTGCATCTTGTGCAAATAAACCTGTTTCTGTGTTGAATGCCAGTTTGGTAGTGTAATCATATATGCAAGGCATTTTACTTGCTGTATTATACCACCACCAAGGCTCACCAATTTGAATGACAACTGGAATATTATTAGCTTGCGAAATAGATGCTATTTTATTAATAACATTTTGCAAATATTCCATACCTTCGTCAATAGTTGGAGACAACACATAACTAGGAGGTTCATACCCTGTTGCTGCAAGAGCATCGTTCCAATCGTGCTGGACCCATTCTACAGGACAAACTGTGCTCATCAACTCAAAACTTAAAGAGTTCATTATTGTGTAACCCTTCTCGTTCGCTATAGAATGGAAACTATTTAGCCAAGCTTCTGTAGCTGGATTCAGGAAGACAGATCTATTTAAAGCCCAAGATGTTCCGTTCCATGAGAACTCATAATAGTGAGACATTCCATTGTAATGGTTAATCATTCCACGATAACCTAGCGCATATGTATTATAAATAACTCTTTCTGGAGTCAGGTTATACATATCATCATAAGATGTGCACATGCGAATATCATGTTCAGGCTGGACAAGGTTGCTGACTTTCATCATACTATAACCAGAAGTAGGTTCAAGAAGAGTGAAAGTAAACCAAGCCTCTTGACTGTCAATAGGTACAACCTCTTCTATTTCTTCATACCTTGCTGTAATCAAAGAGAAGAAAATATTATCTACAGCACTCATGTCCAAAGGAATATCATTATTAGGACCAGAGAAGATATTACCAAAATCTAATTTGATTGTAACTGTTTTACCATCTTCTGAAATATCTGAAGCGTAGAATCCTAAACTGACATAATGAACACTTTTATCCAGGAGAGTTACAGTCAAAGTCGGCACCAAAGGTTCTTCTTTAAAACCTGGCATGTTTTGACTAATTTCCATTTTAAACCAAAGTTTCTCTGAACTTAAATCTGTGTGAGGCAAATACCCAACACCTTTATGGTCATATTTGTCAACTGTGCTCCAGATAACCCCTGCCAAACCTGCTGTTGTTCTGTTTACAAATCTTGCAGTAAAAGAGTCTCCATGAGATACAATAGAACAACTTTCCGTTGCTTGAGAATCTATTGTCCAATACATAGGAGAGAACATTTTAACGTCTTTTGTAGTCCAAGTTATTGGAGTAGTATTTTCTTGGATAGTAGTTATAATACAATTGATGGTTGTTTCAACCATCATGTTATTTTGACTAATCCCTGAAACTTGGAGGGAGAAGTTAAGATCTATTGAGTTCTTTGGTCGTTCAAATACTTCAACCACAATAGTAGCAGAATCAGCATCATCAGGGAACACAAGTGTTCCCGATTTTGCAATATAATCTCTACCAGCGACTGCTGTTCCGTCAACAGTCGTGTAGTTAAATGAACTCGCATTTACTCTCTTGTCTCGCGTGACAGTAAATATAGCTTGTTTCATTTTACCCCTTACTCGGTAACGTCCACACTAATGTTTGCCATTGTCAAAACAGTAAGTGCAGGAATATTGCTCGAATCCAAAACAGGTAATGCATTTTGGGGATTAAGTTTTTTGTATAAAGCATACAACCCAAAACCACGTAACAACTCTCCAGCGTGGAAGCCAAAGAAGACTCCGTTATCACTGTCTGGTCTAGGAGCAGCACTCCAACAACCATTCATAACGTGATTAGGACCAAGAACAATATAGTTTTCCTGAATAAGTTCAAAACAGCGGTCTGCTACTATTTTAATGTTAGGAATTTCTGAATCATATCCAGCCATCCCCATTATAGCACATCCCGCCATAAAGAGCGCAGACATGTGACTTGTAAAGTCATCTACAGGCGCAGCCACTTCTCCGTTGGGATAAAATATTGTTGGTGTTCTTCCTTCGTTGTTATCTTGGAACCACTTCAGGTAGTTGATCCAGTTTTTACAAACTGTTAAAAGTTTTTCAGGAACTTCGGCTCCTCGTCGCTTTAGTTCGTATACCGTATGACACGCACAGAAGAATGCTCGTGCTTCATAACCATCCCAAGCTTTATCGTTCCAATGATACATTGTGAACTCATTTTTGTTTCCATATTTATGAGCATCCCAACGATCCCAAACATAAGCTTGTGCCATTGGCCCAGGCATTACAGGGGCAAACTTATTATAAAACCACATTTGTGAATCATATAAAAAGTCTATACTGTTGTTCATACGAACCCAGTCAATATCTCTCCCTTTAAAACAATATAAGGATGGGTATTGATAACCTGGGTAAGGAATACCACGCCAACCGTCATATAATGCTGTGTTAGGATCACTAATATTGGAAAATGGAATGATTCCTGGAGTATAATTCAAACTGTTAAGTTTGTAGTCCAGTATTGTACAATCTCCAAGTTTTGCTGTATAAGGATTTTCAGATGAAACTGTAACCCTGAAATACATTGTGTAATCATCACCAGCGGCTGAAGAATACAAAGATGGGATATCGTTAACGCAATAAAAGTCGATTGCCCCTGTTAAGCCATTTGCAGGTTCAGAATCCAATGCAATGTTGATCTGATCAACAGCAGTCAGGTTTATTGACGAAGGTTTTGTCTCTGTGTCATTGTGATTAGGTTGCCAAGTACTTAATTTGAAATCAGCAGGACTTAAAGCTTTAGTAACCCATGCAGAATTTGTTTTTTCTAACATGGCCCACCATCTCCAACCTGCGGAATCCGTAATAGTGATGTTAAAATCATCTGCGTATGAACGATAGGTAATAGATTTTAAATTGGTTGTTTTAGTTGGTGTTAACCAAAACCCAATAGTAAAACCACCATCTGAATCCATATTAGCAGAAACTATCTGATCACTATTTGTCCCAGCAATACCAGTTGCATATTTATATTGTATCACAGTATTGCTTCCCCAGTCAACAATGATTCTAGGTTCAGCAATAATATATACACCACCTCCAGGAGGTTCAGTGCGCATAAAACTAGATAAAGGTATATCCATCTTAGTCATATTAGCTGCACCAAGAGGTAAGCCACAACGATATGTCACTGTGTCTGTTTCACTCTTAGTCTTGCTTAATTCTAACTCTGGACGGAAAAGAACACCTTCCCCTGCATCATCTACACCTTGAAACTCAATACGCAGTTTTGAATTCTGATCCACTCTGAACCAAACTGCCTGTTGTTCTAGAGTTGTTTGTGCTGCAACATCTTGGCGAATTACTGTGTATCCTAATTCATCACGAGAATATTTAGGTATTGCTGTAGATGGGTATGAGTAATCATACGAGATACCATCTGTAAAAGGAATTATTGCTGTCGTAGATCTACGGAAGAATTTATCAAACATATCGATGTTTGAGTAGTCTTGACACAACAATAAAGAAGATTGCCAGCAAAGCCAGTATTTTCTCTCTCCTGTGATCTGATACATCAAGTAGTTTGCATCACACCACCACGTTTCAGCATCGGAAGCATTATCTTGATAGCCTAACTCTACCGGAACGTTTACAGGACGGTTATGCCACATCTCATTACGCTTAAGCAGATATCCACCGTGTTCTACAGGATTGCATGTAGCGTAGTTGAATTTATAGTCCCCGTTCACAGAAGCATTTTTAAGCTGCACTGTTCCATATTCTGCAAAGCTGTGACCTGTAGATAAAATGTTACCATCCCAATCAACTTTACGTCCTAGGCGATCTATAATCCATTCAACGTCCCACTGATCTCCATATTCTTTCCAGTTAGTTGAACCATCTGGGTTAGTTGCATAAACTGTTGCGTTAACGGAGTTCCAACCAAGATTGCCATTGAAAGCAAACCAAGCTTTATCTAAGTATTCCCCCCAATGCGGTGCACCTTTAGGAATAACAGTCCTTCCGTTAATCCAAGTCATCACGCTACCTTTGAACCCGCCGTGCGTAGGATACCCATCATCTGTGAGAGGGTAATGTGCTAAACGTGGTTCTTTACCATTGATGATCCAGTTGGGACGATATTTAGCTGGAGGATCAGGAATAGGTTGGCCCCCGAAGAAGTGATCTATGTAGGCTTGCCAATACTTCTCGGCAGATTCAAGATATTTTTTATCCCCTGTAGCCAAATATGCATAAGCAAAACCAGTGATAAGCACAGATTGACCTTCGGTAGTAGCGTCACCGTTTGGTTGCCCTTCCTGCGCTGTCCAGTTAATAAAGTGTCTGTTGTTCGCCAATACGTTTTGTGGGTTGATAATGTAATGCTGAACCGTAGGATCTATGGTAAGCCCAGTATTTCTTTCCAAAAACTGAACCAACCCTTCAATCAACTGAAACGTGTTGTCAATATTGTGCTTAACTCTTGACATTAAATAACTCCTGCTAAAACTAAGCTACCTGTCCAAGTTGCTCCATTATCATAACTGATAAACTCAAAAGTGTCTGTTGCACCTTGACGATAACTCAAAACTGGGGAACGACCAAAACTCCATTTTACAGAAGAAGGCCATACGACTTTATTTGCACCACTTCCTTGACGCAAAGCTAAAGTAAAGTTTAAAACTGCATTTGTTGCTACTGGAATATTAGTAAAACTAATTGTGCACGTTGCAGAAGATAAAGTTGCTGAAAAATATTCTGCCGAACTAATATCTAATGCCAGGGTGCTAGTTACTGTTCCCCGTGCATTCAGACGGTTTCTAGTTACCCCTGCACCACTCAACAGCACTTTCAAAGAAGTTTTCTTTGTTATTCCAGCCTGATCTGTTACAAAGAAATCTGTATCAGACACAGAGGTTGTTTGTGTAAGATCAGAAACTTTGATCGTAGTTAAATCTGCCATTACTCTTCTACTCCTGTCATAGCTGTTATACCGAAATTATTGTTTGTAGCTAATGCATCACCTTTTTCGTTAACCATGATTCTTTCCACTGCTGACTCTGTAGACCATTCATTCCACCAAGTAGAGTAGGTATCACGTGGCAAACCAACAAAGTTGATAAAGCGATAAAGTCTATTCGAATTCTCAACAATACTGTAAGCTTCACAAGTGATCGCTGCATTGTCTTCACCAGCTTCAGGGTAAATAAACTCTTCAGAAGGTTGAGTATTGAATATAGATGTTACTGTATCTGCTCCAACTGTGACCATAACTGTCATTGAGTAATAACGTTGATCCATGTCATAAGCAGATTTATAACTGTTTATTGTATCTATGTAAACGTTTTTGGCAATCTCTGCTAAAAATATTCTGTCTACAATATCTTTTTTTCTAGCAACACCAATAATCTCTTGTAAGTAAGGAACACCGAAGTTAGTATTTAAAAACCACTCCCCGCGATACGTGTTCAGAGTTATCCCAAGAGTTTGTGCTGCAATTTCTGTTCTGGTTGTAGTGAGGACCAAATCCCCATCATCCATGATGAGGTCGTTGTTTGGCCCAAGTTTTAAGTCAAAAGGGATTCCCATGTTAGGCTCCTGTTGGTTTTAAGGATTCGGCACTTGAGTTACCGCTCTGAATGTTACGAACCGTGTGCGTGTGAGTATGGAATCCGATGCCATTACCATCTGTCATCAAACCGTTCTGATCTATTTTAAGACCATTGATATCTGCTACGCCGCCTTTGAAAGTTAAATTACCACCTTTTAGATCCAAAGTCCCTGTGCCATCTGTAATAGTAATACCAGAGGTAGTAATATCTATTTTCACCCCTTGACTATTCCATATTGAAATATTACCTGTAGGGTCGAAAGAAGCGTACGTGTTTTTGTTATTAGAAATAACTACCTTTTCAGAATCTACAGCTTCTGTTGAATCTGTTCCTGTAGCTATTTTGGGAATAAAACAAATAGGGTATAATCCACAAGGCTGCATAAAAGTGGATGATGAAGAGGTTTCCCCACTAGTTTGCAGTGCATTAGAAGGATCTCTTTCAGAAAATATAACAGTTCCTAAATCACCAGCTTTAATAGGGAATGAGATTCTTCCTGTCCCCCCGCCATTAACCATAAAAGGAACATCTTCAAAAGTAGGGTAATCTATTTCATCTTCACTAGATCGTGTGTTTTTAACAATAGATTCTAAAGTGACAGTTTTAGCACCATAATTAACGCCAGTCACACGGACTGGCAAGGCTGTATGGACTTCTGCTAATTGTTCTGTCATTAAGCCACGCATTGCTGTGACAAAATTCAATGCATCCATTATTTCTCCTTAGTCATTATTTCAGACACGGATACACACTCCACTTCAGTAACCCACTCTTTACCCTCTTTATCACCATTGTGAGAAACAGAGACAACTTTAAATGGACCATCATAATCTCGGCTTTTTAACCAGATTGTTTTTTCTGGTAAAATTGCACCGTTCATTTGGCATTTAAATTTAACACCATCTGTAGGTTTCTTTGCCTTCTTAGAGGACTTGGTAACTTTTTTAGTAGGTTTTATATCGTTGTGGAATGGTTCTGGACTTCCTATCAGACCAGTTTCAGGGCTAATGTAGGCGCTACGTGCACTAGACATTTGTGAACGAGGAGTGACATAAACAGATCCATCTTGTATTGACACATTGTGATCAATACTTTTACAAATATGTTCTAGGTAATGTGAAGTGTTTCCACACATAGCTGTTGCTGAGGATAAGGTTTGATCATTATCTACGTGTATATTACCTTCTGTAGTTCCTAAATCCTTTACCAAATCTGTCACAACACGTTTGATTTTAGTTCCTTTTGGATAACTGCGGCTTGTTCTTGCTTCTGCAATGTTAATACCGCCATCCAAACAGTGTAAAGTGGTTTTCCTGTCTACCGAGTCAAAAGTATCACTAACCCACTGGATAGTTCCTTTGAAGATCATAACCAACTCTTCACCTTCGTATCCTACCGCTAAAGCAACAGCCAAGTTATTTCGGATACCACGGTTTATATAGTTAACAGTATCATCCGAAAGGTTATAAACTACAATCTCTGCTTGGTTAGGATCTTTGTTATTATCTTTCTTAATACTGAAGGTTATTTGATGGTCTTGCAACAAATACAAATTAGAAGAGGATTTTTCTGTTGTCCCTAACTTGGTATCCAAATCTACAGTAGATTTAAATGCCGAGTTCTTAGTTCTCTTCTGTATTGTGTTTGTGGCAGAACCAATTAATAATTTGTATGCCCTGTTTAAATTAGGGGCAGGAGCTTTTGTATACTCTCTTTCTGCCATATTATCTCCTTACGCCTGATTAGGTTTGTTATCAATATAAACCAATACAAAACGTTTATCTCGACCTGTAGTTGTATACCCAGGACGACCATTAATCTTAACTGTATCTACTATATACAATTGACCATCTGGCACACTTTCAAGATATTTATAAGGTTTAAGAAGATCTAAACCATTTGTAACTTTGAAACTTATACTTGGATCATCTCCAGATAATCCAATCTGACATTGCCAAGACTCGTCCCTAGTGTTCCACCTTAAACGAATGTCATAATCAACTCCATCCAATGTAACTGTATATGTTTGATCAGGATACTCTTCAGTTTTCAGGTACCATGCAAAATAAGTAGAATGGTCCTCTAGATAAACTGCACTGTAGCCTGTATTACTTGTAGACCTTGTTGTTTTAGAATAAGTTGTCACTATTAACCTCCGTTGTTTGTTGGGGTATTAGTAGCTTCAGCAGTTCTTACTGTAATATCTGACTTAGGACCATTAGAAGCGACTTGACCTTTCACATCACCACCAGTTGACTTATTTGGTGCTGTTTTTACAGCAATAGCATTAGTAGTGGCCTTAGAGACTAGACGAATTTGTTCGAACTCTAAATCAAATTGCATAGCAAATTCAGATTTATAATCATAAGAGTAGCCTTTCAGAATAACATTTTCAAAAGTCCTGTGTTCTGTCAAAAGAACTATTGGTTGTCTTGACTCAAATATTTGATCTAGATATTCTATTGCTTGAGAAATCCTTGCCCCATTTACACCTGCACTGTATAATTGATCTCGCATAAGCCGAATTGGTGTTTCGGTAATTATACCTGAAAGTTTAAATCTGTTGTTTTTTATTTGAACGTGGTCACTTACATCCGATCCTGATTCTACTGGAAAACTTGTAACATCTGCCTCACGAGTTACACCTACTTCAGGGACCGAATCGAAAGTAATTGCTTTAAAGTTTTGAATGTATTGATCACTTGAACTATTATAAACACTTGCTAAAATGCAGAAACCATTATCACCCTTTACAGTAGATGCCGAGGTATTTTTATTCTCGGTAGAGTTGATTTCCTGTTCTGCCTTATAGACGGCTCTCACCGACTGTTGTGGAGTCATTGCTGCCATGATAACCTCGTAGTAATGATAATGCCAAAAGGAAGATGCAAGATCTTCCCATATTGATTATTGTAACACATATAGAAACTTCGTGTCAAGGGAAACGAAAAAACCCCGCCGAAGCGAGGTATTTTATTAACCACCAGTGTTAGATTGTCCACTTAGAGTTGAAAGAGACAAACGTTGGAAAATACTATTTCCGCTATTTTGAATTCTTGCATCAAGAATATTTCCAAACTCGGAAGAAGGGCTGATCGTAACTTTGATAAGATCACTTGGTATTGCTACCGTATTCTCAACAACAGGTTGATTACGAGCCAAACTTACGTTAGGTGTATAGGCTGATTCACGTAAATCTTCAAGAGGATTACCAAATCCAAAAGCACGTGTCCTTGTTTGTTCTCCTCTCCACATACGACCAATATCTTGTGTATCAATACCTGTTAAATTGTACAACCAATCTGCTACAGGATTGCTGTCTCCACTTTGCGTTGCCTCGTATGCTTTTTGTGCCAAAGATTTATTAGGATCTGTGTTGTCTCCGAAGGTATCTGGGAATGTTTCTTTAAGCCAATTGGTAAAAGATCCGAAACCATCTCCTAATTCTTTAGCAAAACCGCCAAGTTGAACTGTTGTTTTACCAAGTTCTTCACCTAAGTCTTTGGCGAACTGATCTAGCACTTTAACGTTATCCAACCAAGAATCATCTTTAGGTAAAGCTTTTACAAAACCCTCTAAGAAATGGTTCTGCATACCTTGGCCTACAAGCTGAACTGTTGCAGCAAAACGAGTAAACTCTTTAGAAGCATCTATTTGTTCTTGAGTTAATGTTGCACCTGTTCTTTGAAGCATTTTCAATACTTCATTATACCCTTCGCCGTTTTTACTAAACATACGTTGGTAGTGCATAAGGTCATCACCAAGGTTTTCAAGAAGTCGCCCGATTTGAGCAGAGTTCATACCTCGACGCTCACCTTCATTAACAGTAGCCTGAATAAAAGCTAAAGGATCGTTCTGTAAAGGTTTAAGCTGTTCTGGATTCCATCCAAACAAGTTCATAATGTCAGTTATGCCATTATCACCGCCTTTCCACTTCCCTTCTTTCTCATTCCACTTTGCAGCTAAAACTGTATTACCAAGACGTTCACGAACGTCTTTAATATTATCTATTGATTTAATAATATTTGCAGAGTCTACACCGTTCTGTTCACCCCAAGCTGTCATTGCCAAAATAGCGTTGGCGTTTGTCTGAACGTTTTCAGCACCACGGCTTACAAGTTTAATTCTTTCGTTAGTATTCATCAACGTGTTACCAACTACAGAACCACCTGCAAACAGCCCAGCACCTATCAAAGAGGATGCAATCATACGTGGATTAAGACCTGCTGCACCTTCTTTTAGTTGTCCATATCTACGATCACGATCACGTTTTTGTTGTGCCAATTCACGCTTACGATTTCGTTCTATATCCCTAAGTTCACGATTTCGCATACGTATACGCATTTTAGCTTCTGCTTCTAGCTCTCTACGAATACGGCGACGACCGCGAACCTCATCTTCTATTTCAGCATTCTTTTCACGATGAGATCTGCGTAAAGCATCTAACTGGTGAGCAAGAGCTTGGTTCATACGTTGAAGAGTTATTTCACCCTTTTTGTATTGCTCTACAGCTTTACCCATAACGTCTCTAGCTTCTTGCATAGCTCCAGGACTGGCTTTACTAAATGCTCTTGCTCGATAGTTAAAGTTCTGTAAACGAAGATTACCTAAGTCTTCCCTACGTGCTGCTGCTTTAGCTTCGCGTTCAGCCGCTTTACGAGCTTTTTCTTCTTCTCTACCTTGTGGGGTTTTAGGAGTTCTAGGTCTACCAGAACCACCTACAGGAGCACCTACTCCCGCTGGAGCGGGTGCTCGCATAGGTTTTTGGCTTTGAGTTTGAGCTTTCTTAAGTTCACGCTCAATCTCTTTCATTTGTTG
Source organism: Pseudomonadota bacterium (assembly GCA_023418355.1). Classification (GTDB taxonomy): domain Bacteria; phylum Pseudomonadota; class Gammaproteobacteria; order Burkholderiales; family Burkholderiaceae_C; genus Comamonas. Next base: position 29,216 of record JAEZZU010000064.1, read on the forward strand.
TCTAAACTTGGTCATGTTCATAGTGGGTTGCATTTTATTTGCAAACTTCTGAACACTCAACACGGCATCTTTTGCTTCCTTGAGACTGTTCTTGTCCACCTTAAACGTAACCACGTTACTAATTCTGGAGGCGTTAATTTCTAACAAAGTATGTTCCTCGTGTTGGATTAAACAAGTTTCTTAAACAAATCTGACATTTTATTTGTCTGGTTTTGATGTTTTCTCTTTATTGAAGTGTCTTTAACATACATGGCTTCAACATACTCTTCGTATGTTAAATACTCATATAGTTTTAAAAGATAATCTACACCGTAGTTATCCAATGTTTTCAGTGTTTCCGAGGTATCTTTAACGACTTTGCAAAGAATAACCTCATACCACTTCAAAGTAAGGGTTTTCGTTGCTGTGTCGATAGCATGTTCAATCGCAGGTGTTAATTTGCTGCTAAACTCGTCATCGCCTGAAGCTGTGTGAACAGTTTTCCGAAACCTCGTTTGAAAAAAGGGCCGTAGTTTACCTCCAGAACTTTAGCAGTAAGATCTAACACTAGTTCTGGGTGAGCCATAAATAATTCATCAAAATTTTCTGCAACGTTATAACCGTCTTGAGTATAAACCTCATCTAAAATTTTACGCAAAAAGACAGTTAAATTCTTTTCTTCCAAACCCGCAAAAAGTTGGATCAGTGCCATAGCAATACGTGACTCAAGGTCTTCGTCTGCGGACATTGTTGCTGTGCTATACATAGTCATAGGAACAACCAGAACACTACCCAATTCTGGAATCCTGTCAAACACTTTAGATGGACTCCACTTCATAATACGGAAAGTAACAGATCTGTTTCCATCTAACGGAATCTCAACTACTTCTTCTGGTCGAGCATATTTTTGAATTGTGTTATCTTGTTCTTGTGACATATTTTCCTCTCTAATGATAAAAAGGGCATTTCTGCCCTTTATTTATTATTGAATTGTCAGAGCAGAGATTGAGTTAAGGGTGCTCAAACCTACACCAACTTCATTACGCAGAAGGCTTGCATCTTTAAGACCAATAACCCATTGGTTCTCTGTAATCATTTCGCCAATAGTATCTTCAGGCTGACTTTGAATCCATCCAATCGTGCTAATGTAATAGCCACGTGGGTCTTCCAAGTAAACACTGAATGCTACTTGACGAGTAGAATACATTGTTTGTGCATATGTTGCAAGCACTTCGTTAGCTGGAGATGTGCGTTGCAAAGACATTGTGAGTGTTCCCAAACGGTTACGACTCAAAGCTAGTGAAACGTCGCCATCAGTCCCTGAATAAGGGTTGATAATATCGTTAGATTTAGCAATAACGATTTTAGTATCAGCCGCAAAACCCCACGGTTCCCAACCACCTAATGAAAGGATAACTTGAGATGGGTCGTAGGCCATTACGCCAGTAAGCATTTTATCCATTATAGATCCTCTTTATTTTGATAACGGGGGCTTAACCCCCGCCGTATTAGTTTGCAGTACGGTTAGTCAGGACGTTGACCTGAACTTTAACGTAATGGAAGAAGCCAGCGTAAACATATTCAATCTTCATCCCATCGACCAGACGAGCATTGATTTGCGCATCAGTCATATCGGCACGAGAAGGAATATAAACAATAGGTTTCAGATCGACACGCAAACCAGTCTCTTCAGAAGTAACAACTTCATTAGCGATGGAACCGTTGAGGATACCTACTTGGATCGGGTTAGCCAGAACAGCTTGTCGAATCAAAGCCAGACCGTTTGAAGTAGCACGAACACCACCACCCAGCATAGACTGTTGTTTAAACAGTGTAAACAGTGACTCTTCTGTGCGAGCTTTAAACCACAAAGCATGAACAACATAATCAACAAAGAAACCGCTAACCATCAATCCATCACGATAGAACAGAGTTCCATGCTCTTTACGATAGATGTTACCGTTCTGTTGAACAATATTGTTTTCCGAAGTCTGATCCAGTTTCTCGATCTCTACTCCTACCAGTGTTTTACCGTGAAGGGTAGTTAAACCAGGTTGACGAGAACAGATAGCACCAACAACTGCTGCTTCTGGGAATACAGAATCTGCATCGGTCATCCACAATGCAAAGCAAGTGTTATTATAACCGAGATCATTCAGTCGTTCCAGAACGTTATCTTCTGCTTTCGTTTTAATTCCAGGTTCAGAACTAGAGAAGAAGTAAACTTTATCATTCTCTTCTACCCATGCAGCCAAAGCTAGAATATCTTCTGTTTCATGGGAATCTGAAAGGGTCCAGAACCAGCTACTATCAATATCATGCAGAGCAGCAATATCTTCCGTAATAGCATTAGCATAGACAGTTTCTTGAGTGAAACCTGTGCTGTCAATAGAACCAAACTTACCTTCCACTGGAGTGAAAGTCATTGCAGCGCCGTTGTTAGCTACTGTAAACAGTGGGCCATAAACAAGATCTGCATTGATCATTTCAGTCAGACCAACTACAATCTCTTGTGCAGTTGCAGTGTCATCAGCAATGAATTTAAATTCTTTTTTCTTGGTACCATTTTTGATGGTAATTGTGTAAGTTGCACTATCTTCTACGATTGGAGTTAGAGTAAAGTTTGTAACTTCACGCTTACCAACCATAACTTGATCTGGTGGGAACAAACCGTTAAACAGTTTGACTGCCATAATATACGCTGGATCATTTAATCCATAACCTGCTTCCAAAAGTGCATCGGAAGAAGAGTAATATTGAATCGCTTCGCCAGTTACGTTCTGACCTGTAAGGATCAGGGGAATATCGAACTGGGTTTCACGAATTGATGTAGCACCATACAGTAAAGTTACGGTTGCTACCTTTTCACGAAAAGTTGCCATTTATGCTCCTGTTAGAAACTTAATTCCAATGAGTTTATTCGGTAGGGTTGTTAAATAATGATCCATTTTGATTAACTGACGAGTATTCGCCTGGAACCAAAGTAATTGCATAAACCCTGTTTAGAATTAAATCTAAAGGGATAGGATCATTGTAACTATCTCTGAATGAACGGATGTGCATGTTGATTGCTTCTATTGGTGTAGTAGCAATATCTTCAATACTCATGCGAGTGTTGAACGTCATAACCATACGCGCTCTTAATTCAGTCTTATCTCCGTCTACAATCGTATTGGCTTGAGCTATATTAGAGGCTCCTAAAAAACCAAGACCTTTAGAATAGAGATGTTTGTATTTTAATTCCTCTGCACCACGGAGAGCAGCCAGAACATAGCTCATCAAAGTGGTAGGTCTTCCACGATAGGCTACAAGTTCAATCTCGTAGGTATTATCCATCTCGTAGGAATACATATCATTTTGAATAGAGCTTCGGTAAGACCAACCTCCAGAATCGCTGGAAGTGATAATACGTAGTGCTAGGTAAGGAGTATCCGGTTTAATGAATGGCTTATCCATAACATAGACTGGCAACCCCACTAATTCTTGAAGGAAGCCACCTATATTTAAGTAGATGGCATTTTCGTATGCTTCTATTTGTTGGTAAATATTAGCCAAAGTTTCCTCCTTCTGTTCCATAAGACCAGGAGTTGTTTTGATCGTCTAATATCGCAACACAGTGATGATGGACTAAGAAAGATGTTCTGGTCCAATCTTTAAGGGAATAAACAGAATACCATTTACCATCTATCAATATCTGATCTGATAACTGTTCTGTTCCTTGTTGTAACCCCTTCATTTCTGTTTTAGTCCAGAAACTATATTGAGCCTTAGATCTGTAACCTTCAGGTAGTGCATTCAGTGTTTTACCAGATATCGGTTGTAAGCTTGCCGCTTCAATAGTAAATGGTTCATATTCTACACTACTTTCTAAGTTAGCAATAACTGAACCAACTGCCTCTTTGTAGACTCGTCTACGACCTTGGTATTCAGTTAGATCAAGGAGAGTAAATTGATCTAGTAACACTTGTATCTCCTTTTTAGTATACATCAAAAACAAAGTTTATGCAAGTTATTTTTTAGACTTGCTTTTTGTGATTTTTGTTTCGATTGCATTTATCATATATGCCGTATCTATTAAGATATGATTAGAATAGTTGCCTTTATCTTGTCGTATCTTAATTGTCACAGGAGATAAAGGACGATAACGTTGCATTGCAATCGCTTGAGCTATTCCTTCTCTAGAGGCTCTCGCTATAGGCTCAAAAACAGCCAACCCAACATTGTTCATTAGGTAATTTGAAAAAACCTGCTTCATCTTTTTAGCGATATTGTTCTGTGAGATAACAGCACCATCTGTTATAAAAGGGCGAGCAGGTATGTTGTTTGTTTCATTACCATATTGTTGAATAGCTGCTATTGCAGGAATAGTGAGATCTGATTCAGGATGCCTTTTGTTTGTTAAAAAACCAGCCTCGATTTGAACTTGTTCAAGGTCCATCATCTTTTTGATAATGGTTTCCCAATCTGTATCGTCACCTGGTAAGATCTCACTTTCCATTATTTGTCCCTACGATAAAAAGAAACAGGTCCGTAATTTCGCAAATAATTAACGTTGCGGGTATTACGATCAACACTTGCAACATTACCAAGACCATTCACAGAGTTAGGATCGCTGTTTACTCGATCAATTTCACGAGCATCCACACCGCCAATAAGAACTTTACTGGTTGCTCCTCGTCCTGCCGTGCATCCAGGAATGACCATAAGACCATTTAAATAGTTATGATAGATATCTTCCCACGGAGACTTATAAGTTACTTGACCGTTGTTAAATTTAACTTCAACTTCGACTTCACCCATCTTTTCTCTGCGGGACATAGCTCCTCCTGTTTGAGTACTGTTGTTAAGAACATCGTTGTTCCATAAATACTCTAAAACAGAAATCAAGCTGTTCCACAATACTGCACACTTATCCTTATCTTCATTCCCTATAATATCAATCCAAGTTTGGATGATCTGAATCAGCATCGCATCTGGCAATACTTCTTGAGAAGGGTTATAAACAAGAATTCGGATCAGTGGTGCCAACTCTACCGCATTCAGCATAAGCCCACCTTATTTTTTACGAAGGGAACGTTTTTTAGCTGGAGTGTCTACCGCTTCTACTTTTAAAACTTCTTCTTTGATTTTTACAGGTGCATAGTCTTCGTAACTTACAAGATAGTAACCCATGTGTTCTTCACTTGCAAAAGGATGCACAAGGATACCTGTTTCTTCTCTCAAACGCGTGAGGAAGTGAATGAAGTTTCCACCTAATGCAATACGACCATCTTTCAGATAGAAAGACATTGGTGGCGCAGATACTAATGTTTTATCAGCATCGATCAGTGGTGAAAGCGATTCGAAATCACGGATCATTTCGTGATAACTAAAGTAACGTTTCAATTCTGGGTTTAACATATCAATCTCCTCGTTGTAAACTCTTATTGTAAACAGAAAAGGCTCGCCCATCACGGACGAGCCTCTAATCTTAACAGAGTTCTATTAAGCCGTAGTCAGTTTAACTACCAGTTCTGGACGGGTGTTAACTGCGAGCAGCGAGAATTCAGACTGAAGCTGAATAGTGCGGTGCTGGCTGATCATGAAGGTATACAGTTCACGAGCCTGGGTGTTAGCCAGTTCTGGAGTATCCGCAGGAGCGTAGTGCGCCTGGAACATACCTTCGATACCCATAGGCAGAACATATGCTTCACCAGCAGGGATGTTACCGTGGATATCTTCAATGTAAGTTACACCGTTCCATTCGAACACCTGAACATCCATGTTACCGCTAAGGCGGTCACGCAGAAGGTTAGGAGTTCCCTGGAAATACTGATACGCCTGGCGAACAAATGGAGAGTTAACCAGAGATGCGAAAAATTCACGAGAACACAGAGCTACGATACGGGTAGCGGTAGAGCCATCTTGTTTAGTATCGATGATGTAAGCACGAGCTTCTTGTTCGATAGTGGCTGCTGGAGAAACAGTGGTAGAAGCAAAGTCTACAGCAACAGATTTCTGGGTAGCACCCCATTCGGTATACCAGTTGTATGCAGAGTTAGCTGCACCACCTACGCCGTTATAGGCACGACCCATAACTGCTTCTGCAAAGATTTTCTCTTTGGTTTTTGCTACGTCACGCAGAATCTGGGACATATAACGGTTAACAACTTCAGCGTCTGTGCGCAGAGAGTCATTGATTCCTGCCATTGCAAAGCTACGGAAAGATTGAATATCTTGAGCTTTGATGTTTTTATCCAGAGGGAAGAACGGAATGCGGAACGCTTTCAGTTCTGGATTTTTCATGGTCAGGAAGTTACGCTCACCACCACGCTCACGAGCGGAGATCAGAGCATCTTCAGCTTTTTCTTTACCGATTTCAATAGCGGTAGTTGAATGATAGTCAACACTGAACAGATTCAGGCTGGCAATCAGTGTATCAGGGGAATCCTGAAGTTCGATCATAGGGCTGAAATCTACAACCTGATCTAAAATTACTGCTGGCATTATATTAATCTCCTATTAAAATTAAGAAGTGAAAACGACTTTTTCGGTCAGTTTCAGATCATGTGTTTCCAGTGCTGCTACGCCAGCGTCATCTACCAGGGAGCCATCTTTGTAGTATACTGCAAAGCGGTTCAGAGTAAGATCACGTACGCCAACAACTGCGGTGAAAGTGTCACCTACTGCTACATCGTCAATACCGAACAGAGCATCAGTCCAAATCAGAACTTTAGCAGCATCGGCAGCTTCAGCTTTAGCAGCTTCAGTGTTGTCAGCTTTCAGGATAGAACCAATTTTCATGGTTGCTGTTTTAACCAGGTTAACTTCACGTACACAGTGTCCAAGGTCAGAGCTAAACACTCCACCCAGAACCAGGTGTCCGAATTCCTGGCGAGAGTTAGATAAAGTAATTCCTTTAGCCATTTAATTTAATCTCCTAAGATTATTGTTTCTGGGCTTTTTTAAGTTCAGCAGCTTTCTGACTAATCAGTTCAGAAGAAGATTTAGCTACAGGTTGAGTATTGATCACGTCAACACCACGTTCTGTTCCAAATTCTTTCTTAACTGCGTCCACTTCTGCACGTGCTTTTTCGAATGCTTTGACGATAGTTTCAGCGATATCTTTATTGTCTACCAGATATTTAACGAGAGCTTCAACTTTGTCTTCTTCTACGAAAGAATAGGATTTAACAACAGTTGTATATTCTTCTTCGATACGAGCTTGTTCAGCTTTACGAAGTTCTTCTGCTTCCTGTTCTGCCTTAGCGATTTTTTCCTGTGCTTCAAGTTCTGCGGCTGCACGTGCATCTGCGGCTGCTTTTTCTACAGCTTCAGCGATCTGTGCTTTCATCAGTTCTTGGAATTCAGCAGATTTCAGGAATTCTTCTTTGTTGATATTTTCCAAAGGGGTTTCTCCTTTATTGATTCCAGTTGTGTTTGCAGATTTATCACCTGCGGGGTTAGCCTCTGCATCCACAGAGTTTGTATTAGCTTTAGCGTGAGCTTTCACTAAATAATCTTTAACTTGACTTTGTTTCAAGGAACTCTTAACGAGATTACTCAAAGCATCGTCTAAAACGTCCTCAAAGAAATCAATGGAGATCATTACATCACCATCAACAACTTGATAATCAGTAACACGAACAACAGGTTTAGCAACCTCTTCAACTTCAACATTCAGTCCGTCAACTTTAAAGCCAACAGAGAACATACCGTTATCTGAACAGAAAATTGCAACGTTCGCATCGAAGTCAGCATCAATAACGTAAACCCAATCCCAACCAGCTTCAAATTTTTCACGCACTTTTTCAGAAATGCGATCCATCACTTGTTGAATATAGCTTTTACGTAACTCTGTAACATCTTCTCCCATTTTAGTGAGAGCTTCTAACTTTTCAAAAGTTATGTCTGGAGATCCGTCTGACTTAAATAAAAGGGGGGTATTATAACCAGATGCCGCTCCACCTTGAAAATCAAAAGTGTAAGCAATATGAGCACCTAGTGACTCTTCCGTAGCTTTTCCTGAAAAGTCTACGTTAGTTAAATATGTATTTGCCACGATTAGTCCTTCTTGACTTTAACGCCCATTGCGCCTATACTCAAACCTTTAAGAACGCCGTCTTTACGAGCTTGATATAATTCAGGGTCGTTGAATTGGATTTTAACGAGGGGAGTTCCTTCCACAACGAGTTCGTCACCAATGTAACAATCGACTTCATTTACCCAAGCTTTAATTGGAGAAAACTTATCGGTGTTCTTCATGTGACCAAGATTACCACTAATATTGGTAATATTCTCATTGAAGTTGTCAACCATCTTCCTGATTTCCAAATCAGACATGCGCTCTCCGTGGAGATCATCTTCTTCAGGTGGACAATACAAGACCTCAATAACCTGCATCTTTTCTTCATCAAATTTATTTTGTTTGACTAAAGTTTCAGGTTTTTGAGATGGTATAGAATCTTGTTGGGATTCAGAATTCTCTTTAAAACCAGCGAAGGTTTTGAAGAGTTCCCACAGTGTATCTTTATTGAGTTCCATTTGAAACCTCTTAAAAACAGATATCCCATAAATCTTAGTCTACAGGATATTTGTTGTTTTGTCAATAGAAAAATTAAAAAATATTAAATATTTTTAATTCGACAGGTTTTGTGCTGAAGGATCTAAAGCAGAAACAGTATCAGACGTTCCAGTTCCCGCTGTAGCTAAACCATCTCCTGATCGTGAAGTTTTGTCAGGCATATAGTTATCCATGAATTCAAAGAATTTCTCTTTATTGGCAACAATATCGTCAGGGATACGATATTCAAAACCAATTTTTTCAAGGAACTCGTTAATAACTTCTGGGGTTAAAGGTATTGCACCAGAGGCTACCAACTGCTGAATAGCTTTAGCATTTACTTCAATATCAGGATCACCCATTTCACCACTGACAAACTTAGGCATATCTTCATCAGAAAGGAAGATATTGTTTAGTCGTAGTGTTTGAGGGATCAGTTGAGAGTTTATAGCTTCTACAACAATATCTACATCTCGCTCAATAAAATGAGACAATAGTGTTTGTTTGTTGTCAGAAAGCGCAAAACTTCCTGCATCACCATCACCCATAATCAACACACCCGCACCAAAGCGGTTATAAATATCTAGCTTGCGTTGTTTGATTAGTGCTTGAGTGTCAAACTGTTTACCCGTGCCATCAACACCTTGGAATACAAGATCGTATTGACGCATCACTGTGCCTTCATAAACGTCTGAAGGCAATACCATGTAGGCTTGCTCACCAGAGTGCAGGTTAGCGATGTTGGCTTGGAGAACTCGAAGAGATTGTGCTTCATCCCCAGCAGGATCTAAAGATGCTCTGTTTAGAATGTCACTTGGAACCTTAAGAACTGGCATACCACCTAAATCTTTAGATACCCCAATAACCTCAAATTCCTGAATAAGAGATTTTTCACGCCAGCTACGATATACAGCTAAAAGCGGACTAACTCCTAGTGGGTTATTCTCTGTAATGTTACTACCAACAAATAAAACTTTACTGAAAGGAATTTCTTTAATACCAGTTTCTAAAGTTGTATTACCTGGAGCTAACATCGTATTGGTGATATTCTGGTTAACAGATAGAATAGAACGTCCGTCTGCCGAATATGTAAAAGGTTGAGCCATGTGAAGAGTGTCTTGTGGTCTAAAAGCCAGTTTGGTTAATCGCCAATACCCAAAGTAAGGACTTTTAGGATCTTCATCCAACTCATAAACTTTCTCTGCAAATGCAAAACCATATTGCTTATATGTCAAAAGTGATCTAACATATTGACGTAGAGGGGCTTGCATATTGCGTAACATGTAATCAATAAACTTAGCAGCTTTTCTTGACTTTGCCGAGTTTACATTGTATTTTATCTTGAAATCAAAGAATGCTCTATCTACAAAGATATATGTAGCGTCAAGAGCAGTAGCTACATCAGGGTCTTCACCCATCTCTTTAAAAGTGCGAATACATTCTGGGAAACGAGTCTCATAAGGTTGCATGAAATTCGTAAATGCTTTGATTGAGTTTAATCCGATCGTTCCTATTTCAGGTGACAGGAGTAACGTTTTCTCTTTCTCTGCCTCTTTTGTTGGAGAGAGAGCAGCTTTATTTGCAGCACCTTTGTCCCAGTATTCTGACTTTTTAGTGTACGTTCTTTTTCCTGTTGACACTTGTTCCTCCAGTCAGGTATAAAATCGTTAAGGCAAGGCTGTATTATATACAACCTCACCTATCTAGTTATAATACACTTTAAAGTGACTTTTGTCAACAATTATCTTTTACGGACACTATACGGTTGGTGAAATCCGTTGTTCATTCTACTGTATCCTGTAGGAGCATTTGTTGTTGCAGGGATAGCTACTGCTTTGAAAGTATTCTCTTTTGACAGAGTATTGAAACAAGAAGCAGCAGCATCGGGAATGTCATCTTTAATAGTGGCTGTAGATCTTTCACCATTGAAAGATTCCAATTCTTTATAAAAGTGGGTTAAAGTTTCCACATTAGGGAAAGAATCTTCAACAATATAAACAAAACCGTTTTGACACGCACTACTAAAAGGCATAAAACGCTGAAGCTTTTTCTTGTTGCCTGGCATAGCATCCGGTTTAACAACAAAACCCTCTAGAATAAGTTTCTTTGCAGACTCTGTATATTCTATTGTCCCAGCACCAGATGGGTCTTTAGGAAGAACTACTGTAACTTCTGGTCCATCAATCTTACATTGATTTAGAATCAGGTTATCCCTTTCCCCAGGTAATCTTCGAAACCTTCCGAAAATTTTACTTTTCTCATCCACAGCATCATAATCATAGTCACCAAAGATGTAGATATTACCATCTTGGTCTTTACCCATTTTGACAGATGTTGTATAGTCTGGATAACGATAAGTTTCTGTAGGAACTGAAACAGCTTTATCCCATGCTCGCATTAGTTTAAGATTATTAGGAACATCTTTATAAGATATCTTATGCAACCATTCACGTTGGAAGAAAGACTCTTTCTGTATACGTGCAAACCAACAGCCGTCCAAGAGTTGTGCTCTTTTGATTGCTGTTTGTGATTTAAGCTGTGCTAAATAATTAGGGTTAAGCCTAATCAATTCTGGGTTATCAAATATTGTCCCACCGATAAATACGAAAGTTTGTGGTTCAATAATAACTGTCTCCCCTGTATTAGGGTTTTCCATGAAACAGTTTTCTGGATATTTTTCTTTCAGTTCTTCAGGTGTGTCAGCAAAAACAGGTTCATCGTTAACAATGATGAAATATTTTTGTTTACCACACATATCTTCTCTAGGATAACCGCCCTCATCGAGATAAGGTAGTACCCAATTCAAAACCCAACTATCTGCATCGGGGTTACATGTGCACAACATGAAGCTTGTTTCTGATTCTGAACGCATACGTCCCAGAAGATAGAGCATTTCATACTGTGTGAAGTGGGTTAACTCGTCAAAACCTACCATTGAATACTGTGTACCCTGATGGTTTGTTTCTGCGGTTACGTTATCGTTTTCCAAATGGTCAAATTTGAGGGTTCCACCGCCAGTGGCTTCAAAAATGATATCCATTGTACTTTCTTTTACGTGCGGTTGTAAAGGAAGATACAAACGTTTTGCTTCTGTAAACAGACCACCTGGTTTACGGTGAGCAGTGGTGTTCTTACGGAAAAGTATTCCACCAAACAAAGGGTCTTTGTAGGCGTATTTTAAAGCTTTCAGCAATAGCAGACGAGACTTGCCGCTATTCCCAGTAACGAAGCAGTGATCGCCACGTCTAAAGACAATATAGCTGCTTGGAGTCTCAAAACAATATTTCTTATCATCTGTTGAAATAACCTCGTGTATTTTTAAGTAAGTGCTCTTTTTACCAGGTATGTTAAAAGGAACACGTTTACCGAATGGATTTTCTACATAACCTTGCAGGGGTTTTCCTATTTGCTGTAATGCAATAAGATCTCCTACAAGAATCTCGAAATGTTTCTTTGATTTCTTTTTCTTATAGAATACAAAACGGTGTTCCATACTAAGTTCTTGGAACAATCCTACACCATTTGTTATTCTGTATAGATTATCTCCATTTAAATCGTATTCTACAAAGTAAGGTGTTACCAATTCTAAACGCTTATTCTTAGGGTTGTATTGGTAAATATCTTCTCCCGAATATTCACTAATCTGTCTCCAACCATCTTTTGTAAGATATTCCGTTTCAGCAGAAACACATCCAGCGGCACCACCATAAATCATAACTTCTGGCATTAAATCCATTGCAAGAGTCTGTTTACCTGGTTGAGCCTTTACTTCAATATCTACTCCAGCTAAACTACCTGCTGCCTTTTTCTTTGCCACATTCCCTCCTTATTCAGCAATAATACCTTTTTCTTGCAGTGTTTTAATATATGTTTGTAAACCTAGAACCTTTCGTCTATCTTGCTCCCAAAGAGCGTTGTTTTGAGTTTGGTTGTTAACAACTTCAGATCTACTAACCCCTTTTGCAATTTGATTTTTAGTGTATGGCACAGGTGTCGATACTTTATCCATCAAATCCGAATCTGGACCTTTAACCTTTTCTATGGCTACAGCCTTACACTCATCAATAAGAACTGGGGAAACTTTTGTTGATGATGAACAACCCGTCATCATTAGGGGCAAAGCAAGACATACTGCCAGAATTAGTTTTTGCATAATTCGTTGTATCCTCATTGATCGTTTGTTTCTTCTTCTCTAAATCTGCTTTTAATTGTGCATTGTTTTTAGACAAGTTGTTTATTTGAGTATTTAATAATGCTCTTTCTTCATCCGCTCTTTTTTGAAGAACATCGAAATCTTGTTTTGCTTTTGCTTGGGCTGCTTGATATACTTGCGTTTGATAGGCAACACCATCTTTGTAGCCAGACTCACGTATCTTGTTATAAGCAAACATTCCGGCAAGAATAAGAACAACAATTAAAACAAAACTTAATACAGTTTTAGTCTTTAGATTCATTATCTTCTACTTCCTCATAAAATTTTATTTTAGGAAGAGAAGGGGAGTTGTTAACTATCTTCTTCACTTCCATTGGTTGAGCCTCCGCTAGGATCTCTTCCCAAGTCTTCTCTGTCATCATAAAGTTCTTCCTCCAAGTTCCAAACCCGTGTGTAATCATTCTTTTTATCTTTATGATAAGAAGAACGGTTAAAATCATTTTTAACTACAAAATTGCGCATATTTTATCCTCCTCATATCTGATCTTATCACAAAATGATATACAATTGCAAGCATTAAAAATAAAAAGCCCCTAACCTTTCGGAGAGGGGTGTTAAAAATAACAAGGAGGAGGGGCAAAGCCCCAAGAGAGGAGAGGGATTAGATTACGATCTTTTTAGGAACGTCATCTGTATTCTGCACGGCAGGGGTTTCTTCTTCCATAGCTTCATAATGTTCTTCTAACCATTCTTCTACTTGCTCTTTAATAGCTTTAGCTGCTTGGAAGCGGAGAGGTTTTGCTGCATCCTTATCATTAACAAGTTCAACAATATATCGCATAGCTTCTAAATAATGCTCTGCAAATAATTCTTTTACACTTGCTTGCGCCGCATCCATTGCGTAGATCTGTTGCATTTCGGCTGTTGGTCTTCCACGACCACGTTTTAGTTTAGGCATAATAAAATCCTCCTAAACTTTATCTTAACATATAAAAAATAATAAGTCAAGTTTTATTCAATAGATAGCAAAAAGCCTCCAATAAGGAGGCTAATAAATACTGTTAATTTGAAATGCTTTATTATAATTGTGCGTTAAGGAGTCGCACCCCTCCATCTTAGAAGGAACCAGGCAAGGTCTTCAAAGATACCGCTGGCAAGCGATATTTGGAGGCGGGAATCGGATTTGAACCGATGATCTCCAGCATATGAAACTGGCGAGGACTACCAGACTCCTCTATCCCGCTATTATGTATCCCGTGCTGGATTCGAACCAGCATCACAATAAGCTGTGGAACTCTTATCCTGTAAGTCTAACGGGAAACTGGTTGTTTCGACAAGAATCGAACTTGTGTCTCACGATTATCAGTCGTGGGTTCTACCATTGAACTACGAAACATTTAAAAGAATATCTCACGTCTGATACAGACTAACCTTTTGTCTGACGCATGAAATATTTAATTGGTCGGAATTGCAGGATTCGAACCTGCGACCCTACGCTCCCAAAGCGTATGCTCTACCAAACTGAGCTAAATTCCGTTATATGGCTGGTCTGTCTGGATTTGAACCAAACCTACGACAGTCAAAGTGTCGTGTGCTACCGGACTACACTACAAACCAATAAATCATTTAATGAAGGGCAACCAGAAGA
>JAEZZU010000134.1 GCA_023418355.1 Pseudomonadota bacterium
GTCATGACTGCGGCCACGATCACGAACATGGCGAACACTGCAGCCATCCTCACCACCATCACCACGACGATGATGTGAAGAGCTTTGTGTATCGTGCCGATCGTGCTTTCGATCCTGCCAAGCTGGAAGACTTCCTGGGTGCCATCGTCAATATCTATGGTCCCAAGATGCTGCGCTATAAAGGCGTGCTGGACATGAAGGGCACCAACCGCAAGGTGATCTTTCAGGGGGTTCACCAGTTGATGGGCAGCGATTTGGGCCCAGAATGGGCGCCCGACGAGAAGCGCCAGAGCAAGATGGTCTTTATTGGCATTGATCTGCCACAAGATATATTCCGCCAAGGTCTGGAGCAGTGCCTGGTCTGAGGACTTACATTCCTCAACCAGGGGATTTATCCAGACAAGTCTGTGCGTTATGTGCAACTTTAGGGGCGTGAAGGTATCTGGTCGATACAATCGCGGCCCTGACAAGAGCCGGGCATCCCCGTTCCACCGGAGTGGGATGCCCAGGCCATGCTAGTACTGTGAGGAGACAGGAAGTGACAGCAGTAGAAACCAGTAAGAAAAAAGCGACGACCAAAGCAGCTGCCAATGCCACTGAGCAGAAGGTCAAGGTTGCAGCCAAGAAGACTGCTGCCAAGTCCAGCGCTACTGCTGCCAAAACCACGGCGGGAGCCAAATCCCGTCCGGTGCCCAATGAATCCATCAAGGCTTCTGTTGCTGAGACTGCAGCAACCAAGGCCGTTTCTGACAAAACCATGCCAACGACTACTTCTGCGCCTACATCCTCTGTGATCCAACGTGATCCCAAGCTCGCCAACAACTGGAAAACCAAGCCTGTGGAAGCGCTGACTGACGCCGAAATCGTGGCCATGTCTGACGACGATTACATGAACGATGTGCAGCTGGCGTACTTCCGCGCCAAGCTGCTCAAGCTCAAGCAGGACATGCACCAGAACGCTGGTGAAACCGCCGAGAACCTGCGTGAAGACACTGTGGTGGTGCCCGATCCTGCGGACCGCGCCACCATCGAGGAAGAGCATGCGCTGGAACTGCGCACGCGTGACCGTGAGCGCAAGCTGCTGAAAAAAATCGAGCAGGCTATTGCGCGTATTGATGCGGGCGAATATGGTTACTGCGATGAGACAGGCGAGCCTATCGGCGTGCCCCGTCTGCTGGCTCGCCCCACGGCTACGCTGTCGCTGGAAGCACAGCAGCGCCGTGAGCTCAAACAGAAAATGTTTGGTGACTAAAACCTCTGCCGTGCAGGACGCACGGCTTTGAACCATTTCCCATGCACCCAGATAGCAGCAAATCAGGCGGTTTTTTCAGCAAAGTGATGCATCTGATGCGCAGCAAGGCTGGCGCAGACACTCCTGCAGATGCTGACCATTTGGGTGCTTTGGAGTCTTCGCAGGAAGTGCGGGAACGCAGGCGGCGCAATGAGGCCATTCGCCGTCAGGAATTCGCTCAGCTGCGTGCATTGCGGCAAAGCGGTGCTGAGGGCGCAGCGCTGGCACCTGCCCACCAGCGCGATGAAGTGCTGCAATCCGTTCTGGGGCAGGAGACGCGCACTGCAGAAACCCTGCAGAAAATCGATGCCATCGAGGCGCAGATGTCTGACCAGTGGTGGCGTCAGAGACCGGCGACTGCCGACAAGACTACGGCTGTCCCCCAATTGACGGAACGCACCGCGGCGTCTGCAGCCTCCAGCCAGCCACAAGCTGTAGCCGCTGAGGCGGTCGGCACCGAGGCTGCCAGCACCCAGACACCGTCTGCCGAGTCGGTGCAGCCTGAAGCTGCTACGGACACCGTGGTTGCCCCTGCGATGCGCTCCTTTGTGCCACACCCTGATGTGGAAGAAGCCGCCATCTTGTTTGCCCATGGTGACCTGGATGGTGCGCGCACACGCTTGCTGGAGCAGCTGCTGCAGGCACTCAATCATTCGCCCATTGATGATGACAAGGTGGCCGTCCTGTGGCATGCCGCGCTGGATCTGTGCCGGGCGACAGGCGATGAAGAAGCCTTTGAGCCGCTGGCGATTGACTATGCCGAGCACTTTGGCCGTTCTGCGCCACTGTGGGTGTCTATTCCAGAGCGGCTGGGGCTGCCTGCCCTGTGTGGCGCTGCACGACCCGTGGTGAACAAGTGCCAGTTTCAATGGTCGGCCTCCAGCGTGCTCACGGTCAGCAGCGTGGCTGCCCTGCGAGCCTCCAAGGAAGGTGCGCAGCAGCCCTGGCGTCTGTCCTGGGCGCGGCTGACAGAGATTGAGCCTGCAGCGCTTGAACCGCTGACGGATCTGCTGAAGGAATGGGCAGACAGTGCCGGACAGTTTGTTTTCTCCGATGCAGGCAAGCTGCTGCAGGTGCTGGAGCAGCACACGCCCGTGTCTGACGCCAGCCAGAGCATGGAATGGTGGACGCTGCGCATGGCGCTGCTGCGGCTGATGGGGCGCATGGAGGCCTATGAGCAGGTAGCGCTGGATTACTGCATTACCTACGAAGTGTCGCCACCATCCTGGGTGGAGCCTCAGTGCCATTGCGTGGTGCAGGAAGAGGGCGAGGCCGACGTCTCGCTGCTGCACGAGGCATCGCAGCACACGGGGGGGGCGCAGGAAGGCGGTTCAGTGCCCGTGGTCATTGACCGCAGTCTGGGACTGGCTGGGGTGATTGAAGGCGATCTGCAGGAATGGCTGGATCTGCTGGGTCAGCAGGCGCAGCCTGAGCAAGTACTGGATGTGTCATGCGACAACCTGATCCGGCTGGATTTTGTAGCGGCCAGCTGCGTGCTCAACTGGGCCGCGGAGATGCAGAGCAAGGGCGTGCAGCTGCGCTTTAGTCGCCTGCACCAGCTGATGGCGGCGTTTTTCCATGTCATGGGGGTGCATGAGCACGCTACCGTGCAGGCAACGCTGGCCTGAAAAAAAATCCTCAAAAAAAGCGCTTGCATTGGTGGCAAGTGTCCCCATCTGAAGCGACCTATGGAACAGTATCACGGCACAACCATCATCAGCGTGCGTCGCCAGACGCCCGAAGGCATTCAGGTCGCTATTGGCGGCGATGGCCAGGTCACCCTGGGCAATATCGTCGTCAAAGGCAGTGCACGCAAGGTGCGCAAGCTCTATCACGGCAAGGTGCTGGCAGGTTTTGCCGGAGCTACGGCCGACGCGTTCACCTTGTTCGAACGCTTTGAAGCCAAGCTGGAAAAGCACCAGGGCCACCTCACACGTGCAGCCATTGAGCTGACCAAGGAGTGGCGCACCGACCGCGTGCTGCGTCGTCTGGAAGCCATGCTGGCTGTGGCCGACCAGACCGCCTCGCTCATCATTACCGGCAATGGCGATGTGCTCGAGCCCGAGCAAGGCATTGTGGCCATTGGCTCCGGTGGTGCCTATGCCCACTCTGCAGCCAAGGCGCTGCTGAACAACACCGAACTGTCGGCCCAGGATATCGTGAAAAAGTCGCTGGAAATTGCCGGCGAGCTGTGCATCTACACGAATATGAACCACACTATCGAGACGCTGTAAGCGGCTTGATGATCTCTGAATTGATAGCTGCTAGCGCTTGCTGCATAAGCGCTAGAGCCTGATTTGACCAATATTTTGCTTATGTCTTCCATGACGCCCCAAGAGATCGTTTCCGAACTCGATCGCCACATCGTGGGTCAGCCTGCCGCCAAGCGCGCGGTAGCGATTGCGCTGCGCAACCGCTGGCGTCGCCAGCAGGTCGCAGAAGGCCTGCGCCAGGAAATCACGCCCAAGAACATTCTCATGATTGGCCCCACCGGCGTGGGCAAGACCGAGATTGCACGCCGCCTGGCCCGTCTGGCCGATGCGCCCTTCATCAAGGTCGAAGCCACCAAGTTCACGGAAGTGGGCTATGTGGGCAAGGATGTGGACTCCATCATCCGAGATCTGGCCGAGATCGCCGTCAAGCAGGCGCGCGAAAGCGAGATGAAGAAGCAGCGCATGCGCGCCGAAGATGCTGCTGAAGACCGCATTCTGGACGTGCTGCTGCCTCCTGCACGCACGGGTGAAGCACCGGAAGAGACCGGCACGCGCCAGATCTTCCGCAAGAAGCTGCGTGAAGGCCAGCTGGACGACAAGGAAATCGAGATCGATCTGCTGGACAGCAAGCCGCAACTGGAAATCCTCGGCCCCCAGGGCATGGAAGAAATGGCCGAGCAGTTGCGCGGCATGTTCAGCCAGATGGGGCAGGAGCGCCGCAAGACACGCAAGCTCAAGATCAAGGATGCGCTCAAGCAGCTGATCGACGAAGAAGCCGCCAAGCTGGTCAATGAAGAAGAGACCAAGGCGCGCGCGCTGGTCAATCTGGAGCAGAACGGCATTGTCTTTATCGACGAGATCGACAAAGTCGCCACGCGCCAGGAAACCAGCGGCTCGGACGTCTCGCGCCAGGGCGTGCAGCGCGATCTGCTGCCCTTGGTGGAAGGCACGACCGTCTCGACCAAGTACGGCATGGTCAAGACGGATCACATCCTGTTCATTGCCTCGGGGGCATTCCATCTGTCCAAGCCCAGCGATTTGATCCCGGAGCTGCAGGGGCGCTTCCCCATCCGTGTGGAGCTGGACTCGCTGTCCGTGCAGGACTTTGAAGCCATCCTCACGCAGACCCATGCCTCCCTGGTCAAGCAGTACCAGGCGCTGCTGGAAACCGAAGGCGTGAAGCTCGAATTCACGCCCGAAGGCATCACCCGTCTGGCCTACACGGCCTACACCGTCAACGAGCGTACCGAGAACATCGGTGCACGCCGTCTGGCAACGGTGATGGAGCGTCTGCTCGACGAAGTGAGCTTTGATGCTGTGAAGCTGGCAGGTCAGACGGTGACCATCGATGCTGCCTATGTGGACGCACGTCTGCAGATGCTGAGCCAGGACGAAGACCTGTCCCGATACATTCTGTAAAGCGCGAAAATTTGCACGTCCCCCTTGCCGATGTCATGTCGGCAAGGGGGATTTGTTTTGCAAAAGAATGCCAAAAGTGTGTAGGACAGTAACTTTTCTTTAAATTTCCCTAAGCATTTGAATTCAAAGGGAATTTTGAATTTTCTGGGTGTTTTTGTCAGCTAAGCCATTGATTTCATTGCAAACCTTTGTGTTTCCTCTAGTGGTGAGGCACAAATTTGCTGCTACAGTGCAAAAAAGTGCAATTAAGTGGTGAAAGTTGCCTAAAGCGTCCTGCGCAGGATGTCCAAGGCCCAAGCAAACGGGGTGGTGACCAATCGTGTTTCAAGGGGCTTCGTCATTGAATCTCGATGGAAAGGGGCGGTTGTCCATACCGACCCGGCATCGTGACGCCCTCATCTCGCAAGCGCAAGGTCAAGTCACTATCACCAAGCATCCGCATGGCTGCCTGATGCTTTTCCCCCGTCCTGAATGGTTGTTGTTTCGCGAACGTATCGGTCAGCTGCCGATGTCTGCGCAATGGTGGAAACGTATTTTTCTGGGCAATGCCATGGATGTGGAGATGGATGGCACGGGGCGGGTACTGATCTCTCCGGAGCTGCGCAAGGCCGTGAATCTGAGTCGGGAAGTGATTTTGCTCGGCATGGGCAACCACTTTGAGCTTTGGGATCAAGCCACTTATGAAGCCAATGAGGCAGAGGCCATGCAGGCCCCCATGCCCGATGTATTCCAGGATTTCGCTTTTTAAAAAGGATCAGCGTTGAACCCGCAGCCTCTCCAACACATAACCGTTTTGCTGCACGAGGCCGTCGATGCCTTGCTGGGTGGAGCTGTGTCTGCTGCCAACGGCACTTACGTGGATGGAACGTTTGGCCGGGGTGGTCACTCGCGCCTGATTTTGTCCAGGCTCAGCCCGCAGGGGCGCCTGATAGCGTTCGATAAAGACCCGTTGGCCATTGCAGAAGCCGGGCGTATTGAAG
>JAEZZU010000162.1 GCA_023418355.1 Pseudomonadota bacterium
GGAATGGCACATTGCCGCTGCAAACCCAAGGCCTGAACCTGCCGGTCTCCGGCTACCGGGTCATGGCTTTTTACCCCTGATTTTTTGCAAACAGAAAGTATCTATGTCCGCCCTGATTTGTGGCTCCCTGGCGTTTGACACCATCATGAGCTTTGAAGGCAAGTTCGCCAACCAGATCCTGCCTGAACAGCTGCACATTCTGAATGTGTCCTTCCTCGTGCCTTCGCTGCGCCGCGATTTTGGTGGCTGTGCCGGCAATATTGCCTACAGCCTGAAGCTGCTGGGTGGCAACCCGCTGCCCATGGCCACTGTGGGTGAAGACGGTGCGGCCTATCTGGCGCGCCTGAAGTCGCTGAACATCGATACGCGCTTTGTGAAGCAGCTGGACGACAGCTACACCGCGCAGGCCATGATCATGACCGACAAGGACAACAACCAGATCACGGCTTTCCACCCCGGAGCCATGACCGAGGCGCACATCAACGTCATCGACGGCAGCGAAGGCGCGGCCATCGGCATCGTCTCGCCTGACGGACGTGATGCCATGATCCAGCACGCTGCACAGTTCAAGGCCGCTGGCATTCCTTTTGTGTTCGACCCCGGTCAGGGTCTGCCCATGTTCAATGGTGAAGAGCTGCTGGCTTTTGTGGAACAGGCCACCTGGATCACGGTGAACGACTACGAAGGCAAGATGCTGTGTGACCGTACGGGTCTGGATCTGGCAGCGCTGTCCATGAAGGTTCAGGGCCTGGTGGTCACACTGGGTGAGCAGGGCTGTGAAGTCTGGGAGCAGGGCAGCAAGACGCTGGTGGCACCTGTGAAGGCCAAGGAAGTGGTCGACCCCACAGGCTGTGGCGATGCATGGCGCGGCGCGCTGCTCTACGGGCTGGAAAAGGGCTGGTCTTTGCCGAAGTGCGCCGCACTGGGCAACCGCGTGGGCGCACTCAAGGTGGCCGCCAAGGGGCCTCAGAACTATGTGCTGGACTTTGATCCAGCCACGTTTGAAGCCTGATACAGCATCTGCTGTATGCATCAAAAAAAGGAAGCTTGAAGCTTCCTTTTTTTTGTAGCTGCTTGCGCTTTACTGGCGGGCGGTACGCACGTTTTTGGGGATGGCCAGCGGATGGCTGGTGCGTAGCGGGTTGATGTCCAGACCGCCGCGGCGTGTATAGCGTGCATAGACGCTGAGCTTGAGCGGTTTGCACTGGCGCATGATGTCCATGAAGATGCGCTCTACGCACTGCTCATGGAATTCGTTGTGGTTGCGAAAGCTCACGATGTAGCGCAGCAGGCCTTCCTGGTCGATGGCGGCACCCGTGTAGCTGATCTGCACGCTGCCCCAGTCCGGCTGGCCGGTGACCAGGCAGTTGCTCTTGAGCAGGTGGCTCACCAGCGTTTCGGTCACGGGCGGGTTGTCGTGGTCGGCCTTGAGCAGGTCGGGGCGGGGGCTGTAGTCCGTGCATTCCACGTCCAGGCGGTCCAGATTCAGGCCATCCAGCTCCTGCACGCGCTGCGTCTCAAAGTGCTCGGGTGCCATCACGCGCACGCTGGCCGAAGACTGGCGTGCCGGTGCACCGCGCCACAGGGCTTCGTTGATGTCTTCACGCAGGCGTTCCTGCACGGCTTCCAGGCTGTCAAAGCGCGTGTTGTTGAAGCTGTTCAGATAGAGCTTGAACGACTTGCTCTCGATGATGTTGGGCGTTTCGCAGGGGATGGTGAAGTGCGCCAGCGCCACCTGGGGCTTGCCGCGCTGGTTGAGCCAGGACAGCTCGAAGGCCGTCCACAGGTCTGCGCCAAAAAATGGCAGCTGGCCGGTGATGCCAATTTCTTCACGCTTGGTGCTGCGCGGCAGGGGAAAGAGCAGGCTGGGGTCGTACTGGTCCGCATAGGCAGAGGTCTTGCCCAGCTGGGATTGTTCAGGCGTATTCATGGTGTATTCACTGTTTTGATAGCTGCCAGCGCTTGCTGCATAAGCCTTAGAAGCTGATTTTGCTATGAATGATTCAAAGGCTGGCTGCAGGCGCTGCAAGGCGGCGCATCAGGCCGTATTGCGGCGGAAGACCAGACGGTCTGGCGAGGACACTTCCGGCGCATAGACATAGCCTGCACTGTCAAAAGCCATGAGCTGCTCGGGCTGTGTGAGGCGGTGCTCGATGGCGTAGCGCGCCATCAGGCCGCGCGCATGCTTGGCGTGGAAGCTGATGATCTTGTACTTGCCGCCCTTGTAGTCTTCAAACACGCACTCCACCACGCGGGCCTTGAGGTGCTGGAGGTCTACGGACTTGAAGTATTCCTGCGAAGCCAGATTGATGACCACAGGCTGCGGTTCCTGCGCCTGGCGTTCGTTGATCAGCTGGGCAATGCGTGTGCCCCAGAACTGGTAGAGGTTGCTGCCATGCGTGGTGGTCAGGCGTGTGCCCATTTCGAGGCGGTAGGGCTGCATCCAGTCCAGCGGGCGCAGGGCGCCATACAGGCCGCTGAGCATGAGCAGATGCTCCTGTGCCCAGGCAATGTCGTCGGCCTGCAGCGTGTAGGCATCCAGCCCTTCGTACACATCACCATTGAAGGCAAACAGGGCCTGGCGGGCGTTGTGCGCTGTGAATTCCGGGCTCCAGGCGGCATAGCGTGCCACATTGAGCTGGGCCAGCTTGTCGCTGATGGACATGAGCTGCGCCACATCCTGTGGGGCCAGCTGACGCAGCACACCAATCAGCTCCTCGGACTGGGCAATGAAAGGCGGCAGGGTATGGGGCAGGCCTGCGGGCAGTGGACGTTCGTAATCCAGCGACTTGGCGGGGGAGAGCAAAAACAGCATGGTCTCGTTCCGTCAGAAAAACAAGGTGACAGATGCAATGCAATCGGGGGCCAGTGGCCCCCGATCTTGGTGTCAACGCATCAGGCGTTGTGGTCTGGTGCCTGCTCGAACGGCAGCACCATGGCGCTCAGGTCCTTGCGTGTTTCCACCAGCACCAGAGGGCCTTCGTCCACGATCACAACAGGAGGACGCTCACGGGGAATGCGCACAGGCTTGGGCTCTGCAGCAATCGCCGCCTGCACGGCAGCGACCTTCTCGGCGTCGGAGTTCACCCACTCCAGACCGGCTGCGCTGGCCAGGGCCTGCAGTTCTTGCACGGGCAGGCTGTAAGCCGCGGTGCGCACAGGCTGAGCAGCAGGCACTTCAACTGGTGCAGCAGCTTCTACAGGTTCAGCAGCAGCTGGTGCCTGAGGCGCTACCTCTGTTTCGGCGGCCACAGGTGTGGCTTCCTGTACGGCAGGTGCTGGAGCTGGTTCAGCCTCCGCTGTCGCTGCAGCTTCCGTGGCGGCGTTCGCCGCTTCGGTTGCCGCAGGTGCGGGAGCGGCTTCAGGCTGCGCGGCAACCACAGGCTCTGCAGCCGACTCGGCAGCAGGCTGGACGTGGCTGAAGTAGCTGCGGCGAGGTGCGCTGGCTTCATCAGCCACCGCCTCGGCACCGGCGACAGGCGCTGGCACTGCTTCGGTGGCTTCGGAAGCGATCACGGCGTTGTCGTCACGAGGCGCTGGCTGGCGGTCGCGGTTGTTGCGGCGGTCACGGCCATAGCGGTCGCGCGAGCGGCGGCCATTGCGTGGTGCTTCTTCACCGTTGGCAGCAGGTGCTGCAGCATCCAGTGCCTGGGCTTCGTTCACCGTTTCCTGCACTGCCTGTGCAGTGGCTTCAGCCTGCTGTGCGACTGGCGCCTGGGTCTGCACTTCTGCATTGCGGGGCTGGCGCTCACGGCGCTGGCGAGGCTGGCGCTCTGGGCGTTCTGCACCTTCGGGTGCGCTGTTCTCGGCACCGATCACACCTTGCTGGTTGCGCTGTTCTGCTGCTTCCAGATTACGGGGCTGGCGCTCGCCGCGGTTGCGTGGCTCGCGCTGTGGGCGTGCGTTGTCGGCATTGCGCTCCACACGTTCCTGACGCTCCTGGCGGTCTTCACGGCGGTTGCTGGACTCGCTGTCGATGCGCTCATTGCGTTCGCCGCGGCCATTGCGCTCGCCACGTTCACCGCGTTCCGCACGTTCGCCATTGCGGCCATTGCGTTCGCCGCGCTCACCTCGTTCACCTCGTTCACCATTGCGGCCGTTGCGGCCACCACGGCCATTGCGCTCACCGTTGCGCGCTTCGCGGGTGGGCTCTGGCTTGGCTGCTGGGGTGGCCACAGGTTCTGCAGTGACTGGCTTGGGGCCAAAGCCGAACAGGCTCTTGAGCCATGCGAAGAAGCCTTGCTCACGCACTTCGGTGCGTGGTGCAGCAGCAGCGGCTGGCTGCGCAGCGGGGCGGCCATTCTTGGCCGTGCGTGCGGCAGGCTGGGGACGTGCCTCTGGTGCGGGAGGTGCATCAGGCAGCACGCCCTTGATCACGGGAGTCTGCTTGTTGGTGGGCTCCTGCGAGCGGCGTGTGACCTTGGTCACATCTTCCACTTCCTCGGCCAGCTTGTAGCTGGAGTCCAGGTTTTCCAGGCGTGGGTCATCGTGCTTGAGGCGCTCGAGCTTGTAGTGCGGAGTCTCCAGCGACTTGTTGGGCACCATGAGCACGGATACACGCTGCTTGAGCTCGATCTTGGCGATTTCTGTGCGCTTTTCGTTGAGCAGGAAGGAGGCCACTTCCACGGGCACCTGGCAGTGCACGGCGGCTGTGTTGTCCTTCATTGACTCTTCCTGAATGATGCGCAGGATTTGCAGGGCTGACGACTCGGTGTCGCGGATGTGGCCGGAACCACCGCAGCGTGGGCAGTTGATGTGCGCACCTTCGGACAGGGCGGGCTTGAGGCGCTGGCGGCTCATTTCCATCAGGCCGAACTTGCTGATGGTGCCGAACTGCACGCGGGCGCGGTCCTGGCGCAGGGCTTCACGCAGGCGGTTTTCGACTTCGCGACGGTTCTTGGCGTCTTCCATGTCGATGAAGTCGATCACGATCAGACCGCCCAGGTCGCGCAGACGCATCTGGCGTGCCACTTCGTCAGCAGCTTCCAGGTTGGTGCGGGTGGCGGTTTCCTCGATGTCGCCGCCCTTGATGGCGCGGGCCGAGTTCACGTCGATGGACACCAGTGCTTCGGTGTGGTCGATCACGATGGCGCCGCCGGAGGGCAGCTGCACGGTGCGCGAGTAGGCGGATTCGATCTGGTGCTCGATCTGGAAGCGGCTGAACAGCGGTGCATCATCGCGGTAGCGCTTCACGCGGCTGGCATGCTCGGGCATGACGTGCTGCATGAACTGCTGCGCCTGCTCGAAGATGTCGTCGGTGTCGATCAGGATGTCGCCGATATCGTTGTTGAAGTAGTCGCGGATGGCACGGATCACCAGGCTCGATTCCTGGTAGATCAGGAAGGCGCCCTTGCCTGCCTTGGCGGCACCGTCAATGGCGCTCCACAGTTGCAGCAGGTGGTTCAGGTCCCATTGCAGCTCAGGGGCAGTGCGGCCGATGCCGGCAGTGCGCGCGATGATGGACATACCCTTGGGGTATTCCAACTGGTCCATGGCTTCCTTGAGCTCGGCGCGCTCTTCGCCCTCGATGCGGCGCGAGACGCCACCGCCACGGGGGTTGTTG
>JAEZZU010000174.1 GCA_023418355.1 Pseudomonadota bacterium
AGTGCACTTTCTGCGCTTCGCTGAGCGAGCCGAAATACTTGCCCACAGTGAACTGCTTGATGGGCTTGAACACATCAGCGTGCTTCTTCAGCACGGTTTCGGAGCGGGGGCGCAGGGCATGCTTGGCAGCGATTTCCTGTGCTTCGTCCGAGTACAGGTAGTCCAGATAAGCCTTGGCCAGATCACCCGAGCCCTTCTTCTCTACGGTGCGCTGCACCACAGCCACAGGGTTCTCAGCCACGATGGAGGTCGATGGGTATACGGCTTCTACCTTGCCCTTGCCAAATTCACGCTCCACCGACACCACTTCCGATTCAAACGTGATCAGCACGTCGCCAATATTGCGCTGCAGGAAGATGGCGGTGGCGTCGCGCCCCCCCTTGCCCAGCACCGGCACGTTCTTGTACAGGTCCTTCACGAAAGCCTGTGCGTCCGCCTCTGTGCCACCGTTTTCCAGCACGGAACCCCAGGCTGCCAGATAGGCATAGCGGCCATTGCCACCGGTCTTGGGATTGACCACCACGACTTTGACGTCAGGGCGTGTCAGATCTTTCCAGTCCTTGATGTTCTTGGGATTGCCGTCGCGCACCAGGAACAGCATGGTCGAAGTGGTGGGCGATGCATCGTGAGGAAACTGCTTGGCCCAGTCCTTGGCAACCACGCCGTTGTTGGCCAGAAATTCGATGTCGGTGGTGGTGTTGAAGGTCACCACATCAGCGGGCAGGCCGTCATTGACTGCACGCGCCTGGGCACTGGAGCCACCGTGCGACTGATCCACTTTTACATCTTTGCCCGTGGTCTTCTTGTAGTGGTTCACAAAGGCCTGGTTGTAGTCCTTGTAGAACTCACGTGCCACGTCATACGAGACATTGAGCAACTGGTCCTGCGCGCTGGCCATACCACCGGCGGCCAGTGCAATCGTTGCTAACAGCGTCTTGAGCTTCAAAGATTTCATGGTGTTGTCGCCTTTGTTCACACGGTGTAATAAATGAATGCCGTGGATTGTGCGCAGCACACCTTAAAACTCAAAAGAATATATTTTTCTAAATTTATCTGATTTTTGAATATAGAAATATTGGGCGCTTGCACGCAGGATCAGCTACTAAAAAGCGAAATCTGTCCGCAAATTGTCGCCAACCCGCAATTTCCCGCAAGCTTCCTCGACAAGCAAGATTCCACCTTCCGGAGATGGGGTTACTCTGGCCGCTGACTGGGCCGCCGTCCAGCTGCTGCAAGGATGCAAGCGGAAATCGCTGCACGCACACAGCAAAAAGCGCCCTTGCGGGCGCTGTCTGGGCATGCATGCGTGCAGGATCAACTACGCAGCCTGTGACCACATTCACAGCAGAACATATCCTGAGGTTGCGCCACCGCTTGGCAGGCTGGGCAATGCAGCTGCTGGGCAACAGGTGTCGCTTCAGGCTGTACACCACCCCCCACCGCGCCAGCTGCCGGAGCCTCCTGTGGCTGTGCAGATGCTGCCGCGCTCTGGGCTGCCTTTGCAGCTGCTGCACGCTCTGCAGCGACTTGCCGCGCACGGTCGGCAGCAGCAACAGCGCTTTCCTTGACCGCTTCCGCACCGGTCTTGATGGTTGCCATCACCTTGCCAAAGTCTTGCGAGGTTTCCGAAAGATCCACGCCCTGGGCCGCCTGTAGATACATCAGGTTAAAGCCCATGATCCACACCTGTGCGATCAGCGCGCTGACCACCGTCAACAGCACCGCCATGCCTGCCATGGCCCC
This sequence comes from Pseudomonadota bacterium, assembly GCA_023418355.1. Taxonomy (GTDB): domain Bacteria; phylum Pseudomonadota; class Gammaproteobacteria; order Burkholderiales; family Burkholderiaceae_C; genus Comamonas. Next base: position 1,744 of record JAEZZU010000174.1, read on the forward strand.
CACCAGTGCACCACCGCCGCTTCCCATCATGAAAGACATGCCGGCATTCATCAGCATGCTGAAGATATTGACAAAACTGGAGGGAGACAGAATGCCCGCAGCCACGGTGCTCATCAGTGCAGTGGCGGGGACCAGCCCCACGAACAACAGACCTGTCACCACCATCACGATGAGATACAGCACGATCAGCATCAGCACGACCTGAACCAGACGTTTTCTGGCAATAGCGACCAGACTGGTCATGGCCTGGCGAAAGCTCAGACCTGACCACACCGCAGGCGCAAACAAGGGGATGGCCACAAACATGACGGCAACCATCAAAAAGGCCGTCACCAGCACCAGTGCCGGATGCACAAAAAACGCCAGCAGCGCGCCCAGCAAAGGCACTTTGCAGAGCAAATACAGCACAGCCGCCACCAGCCCCACGCCGAGCGTCAGCACAAACAGCATCAGCACAAACAGCAAGAAGCGGGGAATGCACAGCACACCCAGCGTCATTGCATCCGTCAGGGAACGCGGTGGCAGATTGCGCGCCTTGTCCATGAGCATGATGCCCACGGCGGAAAAGCCACCAAACATGACGACCAAGGCCAGCAGCCCCAGCAAGCCGGCCAGCACCACGCCAAAGAAATTGCCAAGGCCCGCCACGGTCGCACCAGCGATGGCCATCAGCACCCCACATAGCAGCAAGCTGCCAAAGCCCACCAGCATGGGACGCCATTGCGTCAAACCTTCTGTAGCGCGTGCCAGTTCACCAAACTCAACGCCATGGGATGCCTTGCTGTGATTACTCATTGCTCACTCACTCTTTAGGTTATGAAAAATGCTGCCTGCCTCTCGGCAGCACAGCGTTAGCTCATGAAGCGCCGCCCTGACAGCACCGTACGCTCTTCAACTTGCAGCGAAAGAACGCACCGCCTGCCAAGGACAGACCCTCTCCAAAAACACGGGGTGAAATTAAAGCTGGCCGCGGATTTCTCCGGCCTTGACCACGTAGCGCTCCATGCCTGCTGGCGTCTTGCTGTCGGCCTGCTTGCGCACATACACCGGCTTGCCGGAGAGGCTTTTGAGCACTGTTTCTGCAGGATTGGCGCGACCTGCACTCACATCGGCAGGGTTCTGGTAGACGATGACGCTGGCACTGCCGCGGTTGTCAGCCACCAGGTTGGCAAAGTCCAGGATGGCATTGAACGTGGCCTGGTGTCCGGGCTGGCCCTTGCCTGCCAATGGCAGGTTCACGGCCACCGTATCCAGCGTGCGAATGGATTGTTGCTGCTGCGTCTGGCTGTCCGTAATCAGCACGTTGATGGTGTTGACTGCACCCGCAGTAGCACGTTGGCGCGCGGGCAGGCTGGCACTATTGGCAACGGCTTTTTGCTGGGCATTGCGCGCTTGCTGAATTTCTTCATCAAACGCAAGCTGCACCCGGTCCCAGCGGCTGGAATCACTCGCTGGCGCTGGCGGCTGTGTTGCCTCACATGGCTGCCCCATCATGCGTGCAAGGCTGCACTGCACGGATTCGCCACCCGTAGTGGCACATCCTGCCAAGAGCGAGGCCATCACCGCCGCCGTTGCCATAGGGAATAAACGCATGCTGTCTCCTTGTTGGTGTGTGATGAATCCGCCCGGCCGTCTTCAGTAAATCAGTGCACGATCACCCGACAGGGGCTTCTGGGGCCCAGGAGGTGCTGCTGGCTCTGGCCGTGTCTGCGGGGCAGCTGGCTGTGGTGCTTTTTCTTCCACCACAGGCACTGCCATTTCAGCGGCCTGCGGCACAGAGCTTTCCTGCGCTGGGGGCTCTGTGGAAGATGTCATCTCCGTACTGGTGCTACCACCCTTGGAGCCATCCAGTGAAAACGGCGCCTCCGAAAGCGTGGGCTGGTGCGCTGGTGTCTTAAACACTTTGGAGGCCGAATCCCGCATCACCAGCCAGGTAGCCACAGCCAGTACCACCAGCAAAGCGACAAAACCCAGCAGCAGCTTGTGCCACACCGCCAGGCCTGCCCGCCCTGATTGGGGAGGCTGCAATGGCTCCACAGGGGGCTGCACGCGGGCCATGGCAAAGCCACAATGTCTGCAAAATTTGTCCGTTGCTGAAAGTGCTTGCGCACATTGAGGGCACATCATGTTTTCCTTCTACAGCGGCCAAGCACCTGATGGCGGCGTTGTACCAATTTGAAAAATATACAAGAGCCGTCAAGCAATCACCAAGCATGCCAAGCCAGCGTACAGGCACTCTATGGGTCAGCAGCACGCTCTGCATGGGTATGCCGGGCACTGGCCTCAGGGCAGCGCCGGTGCGGAAATTCTGTGCTGCAGAGCCTGCAGCTGCGGACCAAAACGTGTATCGCCCTGCTCCCACTGCGCGCGGTATGTGCGTATTGCAGCCCAGTCCGCCCCCAGAAAATTCCACCACATGAGCACAGACTCACGCAGCGGCTCGCCACCGAGCACCAGCAGCCGGGTGCCGGCCTGCAGCTGAACTTGCAGCGTATTCCTGCCTGGTGGCAGGTATAGGAATTCATCTGCAGCCAAGGCGGCATCTTCCACCGCGAAACCACCTTCCAGCGCCACCAGCCCGTATTCAAAGTCTGGCTGCAATGTCAGCTGCACTTCAGTGGCGGCCTGTGCCCGCACTTCCATGCCCAGCAAAGGGCTGAACAGCCGCGTAGGGGCAGTGTGCCCGCAGTAATGCCCGGCCATGAGCACCCAGTCACAACCCTGCTCATGCCACTGCGGCACCTGGGCGTAGTGTTCAAACGCAGGGGGCTGATCGGCCACGGCCTGCGGCAATGCAATCCACAGCTGCACGGCGTGCAGTCGATCGCCATCACGCACGGTGTCCTCGGTATGCGCAATGCCGTGCCCTGCCGTCATCAGATTGACCTGTCCTGCACGGATCACCTGCTCCGAGCCCAGGCTGTCACGGTGCAGGATTTCGCCTTCTATCATCCAGGTGAAGGTCTGCAGGTGTGTATGCGGATGTGCGCCCACATGCATGCCCTGCCCTGCAGGAAAGGCCACCGGCCCGAGGTGATCGAGAAAACACCAGGCGCCCACCATGCGACGCTCGCGCGTGGGCAGCAGCCGTGCGACTTCCACCCCTTCTGCCAGACGCCCTTTGCGCGCCGCAATACGCTGCCACTGGTGCTGATCTGCTGCTGACATGTTCTGCTCCTTTCACTGGCCGTTGGCCCGGGCTGGGTGCTTTGCAAGCACAATACAGGCCATTACACCGCATTCCCTTTGCACCCTCACCGCATGAATACCGCTTTTTTCCACCGTTGCGCAGTGCGCCTGGCGCTGTCTGCATGGCTGGCTGGCCTGGGGCTGGCCCATGCGCAGACATCAGCTGCCGAACCCCAGCTGAACCTGCCCCGCACTGAGCTGCGTGCAGGCATGTACCGCATTGATGCGCAAGTTGCCGCGCGCTTTCATGAACGCCAGATCGGGCTGATGCACCGCCAGTCCATGCCCCAGCACGAGGGCATGCTGTTTGTGTTTGAGCAGCCGGGCGTGCAGTGCTTCTGGATGAAGAACACATTGCTTGCGCTGACGGCAGCCTTTATTGCCGACGATGGCCGCATCGTGAACCTGGCCGACATGCAGCCGCTGGACGAGCGCTCGCACTGCTCTGCCGAGCCTGTGCGCTATGTGCTGGAAATGAATCAGGGCTGGTTCCAGTCCAAGCACATTCAGCCCGGCAGCAAGATCACCGGCGCGCCCTTTCAGCAGCAGTAAAGCCCGCCCAGTAAAAAGGCCTTGAAGTGCAAGGCCTGGTTGCTGAGTCACTGTCGATGCACGACCTCAGACGCTGGAGGCATTGAGCTGCTTGAGCGCCTCACGCTCCAGCGCTGTGGACTCGCTGGCAAATGCCTTGTAGTCCGCGCTGTTCATATAGATAGGCAGCATTTCGAAGCGCTTGAGCATGGCTTGGTAGCTTTCCATCTCCATGGCCTGCTTGAAGGCGTCGTGCAGCTTGGCCTGCACCTGTGCAGGCATGCCCTTGGGACCGACCAGACCAAAGGGCGAATACTGGGTCGTGGGCAGGCCCAGCTCTATCAGTGTGGGGGTGTTGGGCAAGGTGGGCAGGCGCTTTTCGGTCCAGACGTTCAGCGCCACCATGCGGCCCTCGTCCACATAGGGAATCACGGCACTGGTGTCCGCTGCCACCATGACTTCTCCGGCCATGGTCGCGCGCATCAGCTCGGCCGAGCCCTTGTAGGGCACGTGCACCACCTCCAGACCCAGCTGCTGGGCAATGATGGCGCTGGTCACGTGGGGCGAGGTGTAGGTGCCGGTATTGCCAATAGTGAGCTTGCCCGGATTGGCCTTGGCCCAGGCCACCACATTCTCCCAGGACTTCAGGCCCGACTGGGTGCTGGCCACCATGCAGAACGCGTAGCCTGTGACGTTGAGGATGTAGCTCAGATCTTCCACAGGGTTCCATTTCAGCCCCGTGGTGAAAGGCAGGCGCATCACGCTCATGGGCAGCTGCGCAATGGTGTAGCCATCAGCGGGAGTGGACTGCAGCTGCGACGCAGGCAAAGAGCCCGAAGCGCCGGGGCGGTTTTCCACAATGATGGGCTGCCCCAGAATCTTGGAAGCGTTTTCCGCCAGCTGGCGCATGGTGATGTCCGTGGGGCCACCCGCTGGAAATGCCACCACCAGCTTGATCGCACGGCGGGGAAAGCTGTCATCGGCCCATGTCAGAGCAGGCATGCCGGCCAATGTACCTGCCATGGCGGCAAGCCCTGCCTGCAGGCAGGTTCTGCGACGCATTGTCATTATCTTTGTCTCCCATTTCGTCATTGAACGACATTCAGTCTAGGAGCAGATACGCGCAAAACCCTCCCCAGAAAACCCTTAAGGGAAAACCCATTGCACAACGCATATGGAAGAAAGCACAAAAAAAAGAGAGCTGCTTGCGCTTGATTTACATGGTTTTCAGACACTTTTCATTCTGAAAACCAGCAAACATCTGCGCAAGCAGCTCTTGTTTTTGATGATCTGCAGCCCGGTCAGGCCACAGATCAAGCGCTCAGGCCATCAGGCCTTCAGCGACTCCACCACGGTGTTGAAGGTGGTGCTGGGGCGCATCACAGCGTCCAGCTTGGACAGATCGGGCAGGTAGTAACCGCCGATGTCAGCAGGCTTGCCCTGTACGGCCAGCAGCTCCTGCACGATCTTGGCTTCGTTCTCCGCCAGGTACTTGGCCAGGGAAGCGAACTTGGCAGCCTGTTCGGCGTCTTCGGTCTGGTGGGCGAGAGCCTGTGCCCAGAACAGGGTCAGGTAGAACTGCGAGCCACGGTTGTCGATCTGGCCTACCTTGCGCGAAGGCGACTTGTTCTCATCCAGCAGACGGCCGGTCGCCTGGTCCAGCGTCTTGGCCAGCAGCTTGGCGCGGGCATTGTTTTCCTTGATGCCCAGGTCTTCCAGCGACACGGCCAGCGCCAGGAATTCACCCAGCGAGTCCCAGCGCAGGAAGTTCTCTTCCACCAGCTGCTGCACGTGCTTGGGCGCGGAACCGCCTGCACCGGTTTCGTACATGCCGCCACCTGCCATCAGAGGCACGATGGACAGCATCTTGGCCGATGTACCCAGTTCCTTGATGGGGAACAGGTCGGTCAGGTAGTCGCGCAGGATGTTGCCGGTCACCGAGATGGTGTCCAGACCGCGCACCACGCGCTCCAGGGTGTAACGCATGGCGCGCACCTGGCTCATGATCTGGATGTCCAGACCGGTAGTGTCGTAGTCCTTCAGGTACTTTTCGACCTTCTTGATCAGCTCGGCTTCGTGGGGGCGATAGGGGTCCAGCCAGAACACGGCAGGCATGCCGGAGTTGCGTGCACGGGTCACGGCCAGCTTCACCCAGTCACGGATGGCAGCGTCCTTGACCTGGCACATGCGCCAGATGTCGCCCTCTTCCACGTTCTGGGAGAGCAGCACTTCACCCGTGTCGATATCCACGATGTTGGCCACGCCGTCTTCGGAGATTTCGAAAGTCTTGTCGTGCGAGCCGTATTCCTCGGCCTTCTGCGCCATCAGGCCCACGTTAGGCACGGTGCCCATGGTGCGGGGGTCGAAGTTGCCGTGCCACTTGCAGAAGTTGATCATCTCCTGATAGATGCGGGCAAAGGTCGACTCGGGCATCACGGCCTTGCAGTCGTACTGCTTGCCGTCAGCGCCCCACATCTTGCCGCCAGCGCGAATCATCGCGGGCATGGAGGCATCCACGATCACGTCGTTGGGCGAGTGGAAGTTGGTGATGCCCTTGGCAGAGTCCACCATGGCCAGCGCAGGACGGTGTTCCTGGCAGGCGTGCAGGTCGCGGATGATTTCTTCACGCTTGGAAGCAGGCAGGGTCTCGATCTTTTCGTAGAGCGTAGCCATGCCGTTGTTCACGTTGATGCCCAGCTCGTCAAACAGCTTGCCGTGCTTCTCGAAGGCTTCCTTGTAGTAGATCTTCACACAGTGACCGAACACGATGGGGTGCGAGACCTTCATCATCGTGGCCTTCACGTGCAGCGAGAACAGGATGCCCGCTTCCTTGCAGTCTTCCAGCTCCTTTTCGTAGAAGTCGCACAGCGCCTTCTTGCTCATGAACATGGAGTCGATGATCTCGCCGTCCTTGAGCGCGACCTTTTCCTTCAGAACAATGGTCTTGCCGGACTTGGTCTCCAGCACCATCTTCACGTTGCGCGCCTTGTCCAGGGTCATGGACTTTTCGCCATGGTAGAAGTCGCCTTCGTGCATGTGGGACACGTGGGTCTGCGACCAGGGCTTCCACTCACCCATGGAGTGGGGGTTCTTGCGGGCGTAGTTCTTCACCGCGGCAGGTGCGCGGCGGTCAGAGTTGCCTTCGCGCAGCACGGGGTTCACGGCCGAGCCCAGGCACTTGGAATAGCGGGCCTTGATTTCCTTTTCCTGCTCGTTGCTGGGGTTCTCGGGATAGTCAGGCACCTTGTAACCCTTGGCCTGCAATTCCTTGATGGCAGCGGTCAGCTGGGCCACAGACGCCGAGATGTTGGGCAGCTTGATGATGTTGGCATCAGGCTCCAGCGTCTTCTTGCCCAGTTCGGACAGCGAGTTGGGCACGCGCTGCTCTTCCGTCAGATAGTCTGGGAACTCACCCAGAATGCGCGCAGCGACCGAGATGTCGCTGGTTTCGACATTCACGCCAGCGGTGGAAGCAAAAGCTTGCACAACGGGCAAGAATGCACTGGTGGCCAGACGGGGAGCTTCATCCGTCAGG
>JAEZZU010000178.1 GCA_023418355.1 Pseudomonadota bacterium
TCGGCCCTGCCAAGCGTGCGGAAATGCTGGCAGTGATGGAATTGGCCAAGCGCGCCACGGCCCAGCAATTGCGTGAGCGCGAAGTGTTTGGCAGCCCCGAAGCTGTGAAACACTATCTGCAATTGCATCTGGGCCACCGGCCCCACGAAATTTTTGCTGTGCTGTTCCTGGACAGCCAGAACCGTTTGATTGCCATGGAAGAAATGTTCAGGGGAACGCTGAGTCAGACTTCGGTCTACCCCCGAGAAATCGCACTGCGCGCCCTGCACCACCATGCGGCCAGCGTCATCCTCACGCACAACCACCCCAGCGGCAGCGTGCAGCCCAGCGCAGCTGACCAGACGCTGACCCGCAGTGTCAAAAGCGCGCTGGGCCTGCTGGATGTGCGCGTGCTGGACCACATCATCGTGGCGCAAGGGCGCAGCCTGTCCATGGCTGAGGAAGGATTGCTATGAGCCAGGCATTTCGCCACCAGGGCCTGCATGCACTGGGTGGCATTTCCAAGGAGCTCAAAGCCCTGCGCGAGCGCCGTGAAGCCGCAGAAAAAGCCCGCAAGGAAGCCGAAGCTGCCGCCGAGCGTGAACGCCACCTGTTTGCCCACTATGTGGGCCAGGTCACACCGCTGACCACCCAGCAGCGCGTGCAGTTCCAGCCCGAGCCGCCCACGCCCCGCCCCCTGCAGCAGGAGCTGGACGAGCAGCGCGTGCTGCAGGAAGCCATGAGCGATGAATTTGACGTCAGCACCCTGCTGGATGTGGACGACCAGATGAGCTTTCGCCGCCCCGGCATTGGCCTGGACGTGACACGCAAGCTGCGCAGCGGCTACTGGAGCATTCAGCGCCAGCTGGACCTGCACGGTCTGCGCTCGGACGAGGCCCGGGAGGCGCTGGGTCAGTTCGTGCGCCTGTCCCACCGCACGGGGCTGCGCTGCGTGCGCGTGATTCACGGCAAGGGCCTGGGCTCGCCCGGCAAGATGCCCGTGCTCAAGGCCAAGGTGCAGCGCTGGCTGGTGCAGAAAAAAGAAGTGCTGGCCTTTGTGCAGGCACGCCCCGCCGAAGGCGGTGCCGGTGCGCTGGTGGTGCTGCTGCAGCCGGGCAAGCGCAGCCTGTACTGAACATAAAACGCCACGGGATGTGGCGTTTTGGTGGGCCGAGAAGCGCCGAAGCGCTCGTAGTGCTTATTGCTTGGGGATCTTGGCTTCGTCAATCACCTTGCCCCAGCGCTGAATCTCCGACTGCAACAGCGCGGCGGCTTCCTGCGACGAGCTGGGCTTGGCCTGCACGTTCTGCTGACGCAGCTGCTGTACCACGTCCGGATGGTTCACGGCAGCGACGATTTCCTGATTCAGGCGCTCAACCAGTTCCGCAGGCGTGCCTGCAGGTACGGCCAGTGCGTTCCAGGAGGCCGCCACAAAGCCGGGAATGCCCTGCTCCTGCGCCGTGGGCACATCGGGCAGCAGGGTCGAGCGCTGCTCACCCGTCACCCCCAGCAGCTTGATCGCCCTGGACTGCAGCTGACCGGTGATCGGCGCCAGAATTTCCACCGCCACATCAATCTGCTTGCCGCGCAGTGCCGTGGTCACCGCAGGGGTGCCATTGAAAGGGATGATCTGTGCATCGATGCCAGCGGTGGACTTGAACAGCTCGGCTGCCAGATGCTGGGTACTGCCCACATTGATGCTGCCAATATTGAGCTGGCCCGGATTGGCCTTGGCGTACTGCACCACATCCGCCACGCTGTGGAACGGTGCGCTGGCATCTGCCACCACACCAATGTCAAAAAAGCCCAGCGTGGACACGGGCGTCAGGTCCTTGACCATGTCAAACGGCAGCTGGCTGAACATGTTCACCGTGACCGCGCTGCCATTGGACATGAGGAACAGCGTGTGCCCGTCGGGTGCGGACTTCACCACCGCATCGGCGGCCACAATACCGCCGGCGCTGGGCTTGTTCTCGATGACTACGGCCTGACCCATCTGCTTGGACAGTTGCTGGGCCACGATGCGGGCCGTCACATCCGCCACGCCACCGGCACCAAAGGGCACCATGATGCGTATGGGCTTGTTCGACAAAGGCTGGGCCTGTACGCCCCAGCCACACAGCAGTGCAAGGCCTGCTCCCAGACCTTGCAGACATTGACGACGTTGCATGATTTGTTCTCCCTGGATCTTCTTGCCGTGATGACAGCCGGTATTACACCGCGGTCATGGGGCCGGTCTGCTCAAAGCTGTACTTTTCCGTATCCACTTCACTTTGCCCCTGTGGCGCATAGCGGTCGCCCACGATTTGCTCGGGTGCAAAGATGGCATCCAGCGCCTGCAGGGCTTCAGCATTCAGCCGCACCTGGGCCGCACGCAGGTTTTCGGCCAGGTGTTCCAGCTTGGTGGTGCCGGGCAGCGCAATCACATGCTCGCCCTGATGCAGCACCCAGGCCACAGCCAGTTCGGCCAGCGTGCAGCCCACTTGCTGCGCCACGGCGCGCATGGGCTCCAGCAGTTGCAGGTTGCATGCGTAGTTCTCAGGCGCAAAGCGCGGCATGGCCAGGCGGATGTCGCCCTTGGCCAGCGTGGACACATCGGTGAGCTTGCCACTCAGGAATCCACGCCCCACGGGGCTGAAGGCCACATAGGCAATGCCCAGTTCCTGGCAGGCCTGCAACGTGCCCAGCTCGGCATTGCGCGTCCACAGCGAATACTCGCTTTGCAGGGCCGTGATGGGGTGCACGCTGTGCGCACGGCGCAGGGCATCGACACCCACTTCAGACAGGCCCAGCGCACGCACCTTGCCCTCTTCGACCAGACGCGCCATTTCCCCCACGGAGTCTTCGATGGGCACCTTCCTGTCCCAGCGGTGCAGGTAGTACAGATCAATCACATCCGTGCCCAGACGGCGCAGGCTGTCTTCGCAGTTGCGGCGCAGGGTTTCAGGGCGGCCATCAATCACGCGGCGCACGACGCCGTCCTCACCACGCACCCCCGCCATGCCGCACTTGCTGGCCAGCACGATGCGGCTGCGGTGGTGCTTGAGCAGCGGGCCCAGCAACTCTTCATTGCTGCCAAAGCCGTAGAGCGCTGCCGTGTCAAACAGGTTCATGCCCGCATCCAGTGCCGCAGCCACCAGGCTCTGCGCCTGGGCCGGCGATGCGGCAGCACCATAGCCGTGGCTGAGGTTCATGCCGCCAAAAGCCACGGGGGCCACCTGCCATGTACCAAGACGTCGTTGTTGCATCACAAAGTCCTCTTCGTTGATCTTTGACATAAAAAAGCCCGCCACTGCTGATATAGCAAGGGCGGGCAGCTACATTTTTGAAGTACAGCAATCACTCAGAGCCGATCACACAAGCCAGCCAATCTTTGATTGGCGGTTGAGACTAGGCGCGAAGCCGCAGACAGTACAACGAGTACGGCAAGGCTTCGCAACGACGTATCAAGGCTTGTGTGTTCGGGTCTCATTCAGCGTTGAGCTGCTGCTCCAGATCATGCAGCACCTTGTAGCAAGGCAGCACCTGTTGCACGCTGGAATTGGGCTCGCGGCCTTCGCGGATGGCGGCGAAGAATTCGCGGTCCTGCAGCTCGATACCGTTCATGGACACGTCCACCTTGGACACGTCAATCTTCTCTTCCTTGCCGTTGACCAGAT
>JAEZZU010000031.1 GCA_023418355.1 Pseudomonadota bacterium
TCATCGGAACCTTTTGTCAAAACCTGCTCCAATCCCTTGCTATTGATTTGTGAACAACAGCCGCATAGGCTGCAAGGGATTTGCCGTGATTTCTCAGAAGTTTTCAGCACGCAGTGCACGTGCTGCCATGAGTGCCCTTTTGGGCATCACCCTGCTCAGCGCCTGTCTGGGCAACAGTTCCACCTCTCAGGCCAGTACCACTGCCACACCCGCAGCACGCGCTGCAGCCAGTGACAGCTTCAAGGGCTGCCGCCAGTTCTTTGCCGCAGGCCAGCCCCCCATCATCCACACCCAGCCCAAGCTGCGTGACCTGTGCTATGACGCCTTTGCCGTCATGCACAACGGCAACACACGCACACCCATGTATGTAGCGCAGCGCATGAACCGTGCACTGGTGGCCGATGCCGACGAAAAGCGCACCAACAAGTTCTTTGCCGATGCCCGTCTGCCCCGTGCCGAACGTGCGGAACTGAGCGACTACAAGAACTCCGGCTATTCACGCGGCCACATGGCGCCTGCCGCAGACATGCCACCCGCCCAGGCCATGGCACAGAGCTTTTCGCTGGCCAACATGGTGCCCCAGTCTATGAAGCAAAACAGCGGCCCCTGGGCACGCATTGAAAAAGACACGCGCAGCTACGCCAGCCGCGCCAAGGGCGATGTCTACATCATCACCGGCCCCGTGTTTAACGCCAAGCCCAGCACCGTGGGCGACAACAAGGTGGCTGTGCCCAGCTACCTGTACAAGCTGGTCTATGACGCATCCACCAACCGAGCCTGGGCACACTGGCAGGCCAACCGTGACGATGAACGCGTGAGCAAGCCCATCAGCTATGCCGAGCTGGTCAAGCGCACCGGCATTGAATTCCTGCCAGGCGTCAAGCCCCAGTAAATTTCAAGCAAAAAATGCCGCTAGCGCTGATGTATCAAGCGCTGGTAGCTATGGGTTTTGAATCAACCTGCACGGCTGCACAACGGCTGGCAGGCACATCCAGCCAGCGTGCGGCGGCGGCCTGCAGGGCACTGAGCCGCCCGGTGGTCATCAGCTGTATCTGCTGCGCCCTGGCCAGCGCAGCCGGGTCACGGTCTGCAGGCTCTGGGCGCAAGGCCTGCGCCTGGGCCAGCAGGCGGCGCGTCTGGCGTGCGACGGCCGCGCCGGTATCAATCAGCTGCACATCCGGCCCCACCAGGGCACGCAGCTCGGGCTTGGCGAACACATAGTGGGTGCAGCCCAGCACCAGGGTATCCATCTCTCCGGTTTTCAAGCCAAATTGGCCTAAAGCGCTGATGTAGCGGGCGCAGAGTGCTTGTACTTCCGTAGCGCCATCTTCGGCCTGTGTACTCAGCTCAATCGCCCGTGCCAGGCCATCACAGGCCTGTGCATGAAACTGCGTGTGCTGTCCATGCTCGTGCAGCAGCTTGTGAAAACGCCGGCTTTCCACCGTGCCGCGCGTGGCCATCACCCCCACATGGTGCGTCTGGCTGGACAGGGACGCAGGCTTGATGGCGGGCTCTACCCCGATCATGGGCAGATCTGGCATGGCCGCACGCAGCGACTCCACCGCCGCCGCCGTGGCCGTATTGCAGGCAATCACCAGCGCCTTGATGCCGTGCTGCGCACGCAGATAGTTGGCAATGGCATGCGTGCGCGCCTGCACAAAGGCATCGCCACGCTCGCCATAGGGGGCATGGCCGCTGTCTGCCAGATAGACAAAGTGCTCCTGCGGCAATTCATGGCGCAGCGCCTGCAGCACGCTCAGGCCACCAATACCGCTGTCAAAAACACCAATGGGCGCAGCTGCCAAGTTCATGATGTGAAAAAAGTCCGAAAGTCCACACAACAAGCCGCCAAGTATGCGCCTGCGCAGCCCATGGCTGAGGCTGCAAACAACAAACCCCTGCAGGCCTGGGCCTTGCAGGGGCTGGAGCCGTGACGCAAAACTTCAGTCAAGGCATGGTTTCGAGGTAGGTGGCCACGGCAGCAATATCCTGGTCCGACATGGCCTTGGTCACAAAGGCCATGTTCGGGTCAGAACGCACGGTGCTGCCATCGCGGTAGCGCTTGAGCGTCATGTCCACATAGCCGAAATGCTGGCCAGCAATGCGGGGCAGGCGCTCATTGCCATGGCCGTCGGCGGCATGGCAGTTGATGCAGATGCGTTCGTAGTAGGCCTTGCCGCGGGCGTACAGCTCCTTGTCTGCAGGCTGGCGCACAGGCAGTTTTTCCTTTTCATAGAACAGCACCATGCCCACCATCTCGTCACGGTTCATGGCCTTGAGAATGCCTTCCATGAAGGTGTTCTTGCGCTCGCCCTGTGAGAACTGGCGAATCTGCTCCACCAGATACGCGGGGTTCTGCCCTTCCAGATAAGGCACTTCCAGAAACTCACGGCTTTTGTGCGGGCCGTGGCAATTTGCACACACTGCCGCCACTTTCTTGCCGAGGCCGTACAGCTTCTGCTCCAGCTCAGGGTTGCCCTGAGCCTCCTGCAGACGCGCCTGCAGCGCTGCCTGGGTGATGGGCTGCCTGGAATTACTGCCAGCCATGGACCACGGTGCAAGCAGCGACAACGCGGCAATCAAAGCGGCTTTCAGGCAGAGATGCTGTGGAACACAAAAGCGCAAATGCATGGGTCGTTCAAGCAAGGGGGGGGGGGGAGGACAAACCCGCACCATTATCAGTACATCTTCTTGCAATTCCAGCCCCTGTCGGCTGCTTCAACAAAGCTTGATCCAACTGCTTGTCAAAGCGCAAAAAACACGTTCGCCAGACCTCGTGCTTACCCTTGATGCGCGTATGCACCAATACGCTTTTGTTTACGTCTGGTTTCAACTACGACTTCGCACGATCGTTCTTTTTTTTGAATGGCATGGCTGATCTGCACGACTGCCATTGCACAGAAGCTCATGGTGAACTGCCACATGAAACACATCAGCGTGACAAAAAAACTCTGGCTCAGCGTGGTCTGCATTGTTCTGGGGGCCATCATCATCGTGGGCCATGCAGGCTACAACTCGGCCAGCCATCAGCAAAAGTTCAACCAGCAGGACAGCCTGCTGTCACAGCGGCTGGATCAGGCTGCGCAGTGGAGCGCGCTGGCCCAGGTCAACACCGTGCGCACACAGGCAGCCCTGGCCAGCGGCAGCGCCGAGGATGCCCGCAGCTTTGAAGCCCAGATGGCGCAAACCCAGTCCACCCTGCAGGCGCTGATTCAGCAACTCACCGCCACCAGCCACGACACTGAGCAGATGGCCACGGTGCAGCAGCTTGCCCAGCAGCGCCAGCAGCTGCAAAGCCTGGGTACGCAGGCGCTGCAGCTCAAAGCACAGGGGGACAGCCTGCAGCTGCAGAACCTGCGCCAGCGCTATGACCAGGCTGCACAGGCCTACACCCAGGCCTTGCAGCAGTTTGTGGCTCTGCAAGCCCAGCGGCTGGCGCAAATGCGCTCGGACATGGGTGCCGCACGGCAGGGCGTGGTGCGCGCTGCCGCCATCAACATGGTGTTTCTGCTGCTGGGCATTGCCGTGGGGGCCTATCTGCTGATCAACAGCATTCGCCGCTCACTGCAGCAGGCCAACCAGATGGCCGAGCAGATTGCCAGCGGTGACCTGAACATCACCCACCAGAGCACCCGCCGTGACGAATTTGGGCAGCTGCTGCAGTCCCTGCAGCGCATGGGCCAGTCTCTGTCACGCATGATTGAAGACGTGCGCCACAGTGGCGACGCCATTCATCTGGCCAGCGATGAAATCGCCTCTGGCAATCAGGACCTGTCGCAGCGCACAGAAATCACCTCCAGCCACCTGCAGCAGGCCGCTGCAGCCATGATGCAGCTGACCCAGACCCTGCAGGACACCGCCCACAGCGCCCAGCAGGCTGCCGAAATGGCACAGCAGGCATCTGGCGTGGCCCAGCACGGTGGCACCGTGGTGCATGACGTGGTGCAGACCATGACCGACATTCACCAGCGCAGCCAGAAGATTGCCGACATCATCGGCGTGATCGACGGCATCGCCTTCCAGACCAACATCCTGGCGCTGAATGCCGCCGTAGAGGCTGCACGTGCAGGCGATCAGGGCCGCGGCTTTGCCGTGGTGGCCGCCGAAGTGCGCTCACTGGCCCAGCGCAGTGCGCAGGCCGCCAGGGAAATCAAGACCCTGATTCAGGCCTCCGTAGACCGCATTGCCGATGGTGCCCAGCTGGCGCAGGACGCAGGCAGCACCATGACCGAAGTGGTACAGGCCATCCAGCATGTCACCCAGGTCATGGAAAACATCAACCACCATGCGGCTGAACAGCGTGACGGCGTAGCGCAGGTCAATG
>JAEZZU010000241.1 GCA_023418355.1 Pseudomonadota bacterium
GGCACTTCGGAAATAGGTTCTTTGTATTTTGATTTGTAGTAACTCTCGTCAATTTCCAAATGTTGAAGAATAGATGTCCGCCATTCCGTTTTGTTGCCGGATTTGATGTTTTCGTACATTTTGTAAACAAGAAAACAGACACGTGTTTTTTCGCCTTGCTTCAATTTTAATATTTTGTCGCTTGCCTGTAAATTGATTGCCGTGTAAAAATCGGTCTCGGAAAGATTTTCAAAAATGGTGTTATTACAAATTTTGTGGATTTCCGATGCCGTTTTCATATCGAAAAATATTCCTTCAGGCAGGCTGTGAACTGTTTTTGGAATATATTTTTGAACTATTTCGCTTAGTTTTTGGCTCAACGTTAGAATTTTCGGGAAATAATTATCTTGATATTTTTCTGCCGTTTTTTGTACAACTTTCCGTTTTTCATACAAGTCGTTCAGTAGTGCCTTTTCTTTATTATATTTTTCGGTCAATATTTCGTGCTTTTCCCAAAGTCGTTTTTCTTCTTGTTCGGTGTGTTGACGAAAACCGATAGCATCCAATAAGTTATTTATTTCGCTTAACTCTGTCCAATATTTTTGAGTATTGTGTAATTGGTCGCTGATTTGAGTTTCGTATTGATTGGAATATTTTTCGCAAGTTTTTTGAATATTTAGATTTTCAAGTACATTTTTATTTGACAAAATCAAATGGGTATTATTCTGAATTTCAACCGAAAGACTTTCCGATAAAGTTTTGTGTCGTTCCGGGTCAGTATTCATCGTCAGGTCAATCAGCATTGCTTCAAACGATTGGATATTGTCGAATTGAGTGTAAAAATCGGCAACAAATTGTTGTTGAGCAAACTCAATCGAATTTCTGTTTGAAACTTCGGAAATTATAGCATTTAATTGGGTGTATTGGGGAAGTATGTCGGCGATTTGCATAAATACTAACTTTTTCCGTGTTATTTGCTTAAAAAATCATCCAAATTCCACGCCGATATATGTTCTATTCCCTCATTGGTAGGGATTTTATAGTCGTCCATACTCACCACGTATTTATCGAAATTATCTTCAATGAGTTTTAACGAACGGTATTCTCTTTCAATAGTTTTTTCTTCAGTCAATTGGAGCGTTACTTGCAAATAAAGCCTTTTATCGCCTTTTATAGCAACAAAATCAACTTCCGCATCTTTTATCGTTCCCACGTAAACTTGAAATCCGGCACGTCGCAAACTCAGATAAACGGCATTTTCCAACAAATAACCAATTCCGTAACCGTACCCGGCGTAAAGATAGTTTCGATAAGCCAAGTCGTTCAGATAATATTTGCTGTTGCCCGAAATGGTGTCTTTTCCTTTTATATTGTAGCGTTCGGCACGATGAACAAGAAATGAATTTTCTAAATAATTGATGTAAGACGACAAGGTTTCGTAGTTTGTTTTCCGCTTTTTAGATGCAAAGAAGTTGATGATATTTGTTATCGAAATAAGGCTTGATGCAGTATTGACTAAATAAACAAATAAATCATCTAATAGCTTCACATCTTTGACGTTATAACGTGCAACAATGTCGCGCAACATAACAGTATCTTTGATGGATGACACGTAATTTTGCTTCATTTCATCGTTGGGCAGATTGAAAAGTTCGGGCAAAGCACCGCTTTGAAGGAATTTTCTGTAACTTTCGCTACTAATTTCCAGTCCTGAAATTCCACAGAATTCGGGAAAACTAAACGGGAAAATCTCAAATTCAACGTATCTACCCGATAAAAGTGTTGCTAATTCACCGGACAAAAGATTAGAGTTGGAACCGCTGATAAACAGCTCGCTCGGTTCTGCAAAGTCCTGTGAATGTGAGTTTACGAATCGTTCCCACTCGTCGATATACTGTATTTCGTCAATAAAAATATAGACTTTCCCGATTGGCTTTAATGCTTTTCGATAGGCTTTATAAAGTTCCTCTAACTCAACTGCACTTCGCAAAGTAGCCAATTCCATATACTCTTTGTTGATGTAAAGTATATTTTCGCTCTTTACACCCTCTGATATTAGCTTTGATGCGATTTGACGCAGAATATAACTTTTACCCGCACGGCGCTGACCAACAAGTACTTTTACTAACTTATTGCCCACATACTGACCAATTTTGTCCGTGTAAGATGTACGGGGATATCCCAAATCTATCGGGTTACTATCCCAAAAATTGTACTTCCTTATTGAATTAATTATTTCAATCATACTTGAAAATTTTTAGCAAATGTAGGAATTTTAAAACACACTTGAAAATTTTGACCGGCTTTTTCTTCAAATAATCTCTCTACAACTGATTAAACTTACTCATTGCACTGGCTTTAATATCGTCGGCAATGTCGATATAAGGTTTCATAGCCTTATAATCGCTGTGTCCCGTCCATTTCATAACTACGTTTGCCGGAATGCCGAGGGAGAGAGCGTTGCAAATGAATGTGCGACGAGCGTCGTGGGTGCTTAGCACGGCATATTTGGGCAAAATAGTTTCAATGCGTTCGTTTCCTTTGTAGTGTGTTTGATGCACCGGATTATCAAGCCCTGCCAGTTCAGCCAAATCTTTCAAATAACTGTTCATTTTTTGGTTGGATATTACGGGAAATACTTTTCCGTTCTCAAAATGAAAATCCTTGTATTTATCGTATATGGCTTTGCTTTTATCGTTAAATTCGATGACAATCCTGTCGTTGGTTTTCACGGTTACAATATCAATATACGAGCCTTTTATATGCGAATGACATAAGTTATACACATCGGAATAACGTAAACTTGTGTAACAGCAGAACAAAAACACATCACGCACCTTTTCTAAATACTTTTTGTCTTCGGGGATTTCAAAATCGGTCAGTTGTTTTAACTCTTGGGCGTCTAAAAACACCACTGTTTTTTGCGCGGTTTTCAGTTTTGGTTTGAAATCCATAAACGCATTATCCACTGTCAAGTTCTTTGATGCAGACCAGCGAAGTACCCATTTCAATAAGCCTATTTGTTTGTCGATGGTTGAGTTTTTGAGGTCTTGCTTGTGAAGCATATCAGCAAAAGCGGAAAGTCCCTTCTCTGAGAAATCATCCATTGTTGGCTCGGGATTCCATCTTTCAATGTGCTTTTTTAAGGCATTGAATTTTTGCAATGTTCCTTTTGCCCAATTGTTTCTTTTGCTGTTTTCTGAAACAAACTCGTTGAACACCTTCCAAAACGACAATACTTTTTCTTCTTGAATGGTGTCATCTGTGGCAATATCTTTTTTAATGGCAAGATTAAATGCTTCTCGCAACTCAGCCGTTGTTGGCATTTCCTCTTTCACTTCAAATTCTTTGAATATCTTCTGAATTTCGGCAAAATACGCTAACAAATCCGCATTGATTTCGGATGCAGACTGTTTGAGTTTATTCGTACATCCGTTTTTCACACGTTGTTTTTCCAAATCCCACTTTGCCACATCAATCCTATAACCTGTGGTAAATTCCACTCGTTGATTGTTGTAAACAACCCTCATTCTGATGGGCACATTCTCTACAATCGGTTTTCCATTTTTCTTTCTGCTCTCTAATGCAAAGATGATATTTCTCTTGATATTCATGCTATTTAGCCTTTAAAATATACACCCAAATTTACACCCATTTTTTGTCATAGCAAAGGATATTTAGAGATATTTTATGAAAAATATTTCCATATAAATAGTTGGTATATAGATATTTGACATTTTATGGTATTTTATGATAGTAATGTGATTAGTCCCGTCCATACCGCAGATTTAAAACCTAATAAGCTTGTTAAAAGCTTGTTGGGTTTTTTATTTTTGGTATTTATTTGTGCCACATTTGGAATCAACGGATCAACGGGGATCAACCCTAAAAGTTGTGGAGGGATTTTAAAACCTTTACCTTTGTATCCATGAAGACAGGATACGAGTTATTGTTGCCCCAGGGCATGACAGATTACTTTGAGGTAGTAGAGGTTGAAGAGACAGACAAGACAATTATTTTATATTTGTAAGAGAAGGGCTGATCCCATATTTGTACCTAGTCCACAAGGTGTTGGGTTGCTCTGTTATTTGCTTATGGAAATTATAAAAAACAAAAACACCTGAATATCAAATATTCAAGTGTTTTTTAAAGTGGTGCCACCAAGAATCGAACTAGGGACACACGGATTTTCAGTCCGTTGCTCTACCAACTGAGCTATGGCACCATCGCTTTTTTAATTGCGACTGCAAAGATAAAAGGATTTTTTACAAATAAAAAATTTTTGGAACAAAAATATGCGGAAATTATCCGGTTATTTTCCAATTGGATTCCATCCCTGCGCTTTCAATTCCATTTCCTGTCCATCGCGGGTAACCAGGTAGCACCCTTCTTCGGGTTTAGTGATGTGGCCCACAAGATGTACGCCCGGCAGGGCAGACACTTTCTCGTGAAGAGACAAGGGAACGGTAAAAAGCAATTCATAGTCTTCGCCGCCGTTTAACGCAACGGTTGTGACATTCATATGGAATGTTTCTGCCATTACGGCGGTTTGGTAATCGATAGGTAGCCGTTCCTCGAAAATACGGCAACCCGTGTTGCTTTGCTTACAGATGTGGAGGAGGTCTGACGATAATCCATCCGAGATATCAATCATTGCCGTGGGGACTATTTCCTGTCCGGACAGGAACTGAACAATGTCTTTCCGGGCTTCCGGCTTGAGCTGGCGTTCAAGGATATATTCTTTCCCCGAAAAATCAGGTTGAAAATCCGCTTTTCCTCCGAAAACCGCCTTTTCACGTTCCAACAATTGCAGGCCCATGTATGCCGCACCGAGGTCGCCCGAAACAAATATCAGGTCGGTATCTTTGGCTCCGTTTCGGTATACGATTTTTTCTTCATCAGCTGTGCCGACACAGGTTATGGAAATAGAAAACCCGGTTAGCGATGATGTCGTGTCGCCTCCTACGAGATCAACACCGTAAATTTCACATGCAAGTAATACCCCGGCGTAGAAAGTTTCCAGATCTTCAACCGAAAACCGTTGAGAGATACCCAATGAAACCGTTATTTGCTGTGGTTTTCCGTTCATCGCATAAATGTCGGAAAAGTTGACAACTGCCGATTTATATCCCAAGTGTTTCAACGGAACGTAAGTCAGGTCGAAATGAATACCTTCCAGCAATAAATCGGTGGTGACAAGCGTCCGTTTGTCCGAGTTGTCTATAACAGCAGCATCGTCTCCCACTCCTTTTTTTGTTGTGGGTTGCGTGAGTATTATATTTTTGGTGAGGTGGTCTATTAATCCAAACTCTCCTAAGGTGGAAATTTCTGTACGCATAAATTAACTGCTTACATTCTTTCCACAATTGCCCGCATAATTTCTGCCATTTTGGGCTGAGCAATTTTTGCAGCTTCCTGTACCTCTTCGTGTGAAACTTCCACAATTTTTCCGACTACACCTAGGTCAGTAATGATGGAAAAAGCCAATACTTTCATTTTGGCGTGGTTGGCAACGATAACTTCGGGGACGGTGGACATGCCTACGGCATCACCGCCGATAACGCGGAAGAAATGATATTCTGCAGGCGTTTCAAACGTCGGGCCGGATACGCCTACGTACACACCGTGCTGTAACTTGATGTTTTTCTCTTTGGCAATTTCCATCGCCATTAACCGGAGTTCTTTGTTGTAGGCTTCGCTCATATCGGGAAATCTTGTTCCCAGTTCGTTGTAGTTCTTGCCGTGAAGCGGATGCTCGGGAAACATGTTAATATGATCTTCAATGAGCATGATGTCGCCCACGTCGAAGCTCGGATTCATTCCGCCGGCAGCGTTTGATACGAAAAGATATTCAACACCCAAAGCCTTGAAAACACGGATGGGAAAAGTTACCTGTTTCATGTTGTATCCTTCGTAAAAGTGAAAACGCCCTTGCATGGCCAGTACTCTTTTACTGCCGAGTGTTCCGATGATGAGTTTTCCGCTATGACCCTCCACGGTCGAAACCGGGAAGTTGGGGATTTCGGTGTAAGGAATTTCAGTTTTATCATTAATCTCCCGGGCTAGTTCTCCCAGTCCGGTTCCTAAAATGATAGCGGTATTGGGAACATCACCGATTCTATTTTTTAGATAATCGGCTGTTTGATTGATAGCTTCTAACATGTTTGTTGATTTTTTTATTAAATGATTCTTTTTCGTTTTTTTCTAAAAATACTACTTCTATGGGGATATAGTACAATCTTTTTTTCACCTCTTCGTCAAGAAACGACAATGCATGAAAGCGTACAGCATCTTTCTCGGTAGTTACGATCATCTTATCGTCGTCGTCCACATCCAGGGCGTTCATTTCCCGTACAACTTCCTCAATATCTTCTTTTTTAAAAAAATGGTGATCGGGGAAGTATTTCGGATATAAATTGTACGTTTTCAGTTCCAGCTTTTCTACTAACGGTTTAGGCGATGCAATTCCAGTAATCAGAAAAACGTGCTTTTTGCGCAAATCATCGGGCTCGAGAATTTCCGGTTGCAACTCGGGGAAAACAGGTATGAGGTTACCGTAATCAAAAGTGGTGAAGTACAGATCCTGATAAGGAAATAAATCGAGGCCGTTTTCATAAATACGGAAGTCGATGGGTTGCATATCGCGGCTGCATTTGGTGACAATGACGATTGAAGCGCGGTCTTTTCCCTGTAACGGCTCTCGCAAGTTTCCTGCGGGAAGTAATTTGTCCTCGTAGACCGGGCGGTTACTGTCGACCAATAAGATGGAGAGAGACGGAGTGACGTAGCGGTGTTGGAAACCGTCGTCCAGCAGAATGACCTGGGGTCGCTCTTCTATGTCGATGGATTGTATTTTCTCTATGGCGCTTCTCCTGTTTTTATCCACCACAACGAGTGTTCCGGGAAATTTCTGCTTTATTTGAAGCGGCTCATCACCCACATCCTGTGGCTTTGAATCGACGTCTACAATCCTGAACCCTTTGCTTTTCCGCTTGTAACCCCGGCTTAGGACGGCCACTTTATATCTTGACGATAATAAGTAGATAAGGTATTCAATGTGTGGTGTTTTTCCTGTGCCCCCCACAGTGATATTCCCCACACAAATAACGGGAATATCAAACTTGTGCTGCTTCAGGATTTTCGCATCAAACAACCTGTTCCGAAAATTCACGCCAAGCCCGTACAACCACGATAGTGGCAGCAACGAACGTCGTATATCGGGAACGGGTGAATCCATCTTTTGTTTACAACTTTAGATTACGCGTTTTAAAGCCTGTATTATTTTATATTCAACTCATACGGAATACGTGCTTGGATATAATCCTGATCTTTGAGGTTTTTCAAGAACATAAACTTATCGTAGCTTTCTCCCAGATAACTTTTTAACGTCTTGGCGGCCAATTCTTCCTTGTCTTTGCTGAAAATCTCCTCAAACGGTGACCTTATCCTTGGATACTCGAAAACAGCATAGCTTTTGCCTAAATTAGCCATTTCAGCCGCGATACGGATAGCTTCATCGACCCCGCCCAGTTCATCTACCAATCCAATTTCCCTGGCCTGATTTCCTGTCCAAACCCTGCCTTCGGCATATTTGGCCAGGCTATCTTTCAGCATTCCACGGCCTTCGGCACATCTGGTCAGGAACAGATCGTAACCGCTGTCCACATAAGCTTGCATCATCGCTGCTTCCTGAGCGTTAAAAGCTCGGGAAACGTCACCAAAATCAGAAAATTCGTTGGTTTTAACTACGTCCGTATCGATACCCAGTTTATCAAGTGTGCCGCTAAAATTGGGAAACATACCGAAAATGCCGATAGAACCTGTGATGGTGGTGGGCTGAGCAACTATTTTATCAGCATTACACGCAATATAGTAGCCGCCCGATGCAGCCATGTCACCCATAGAAACAACTACCGGTTTTTCCGACTTCAGATCGGAAATTGCTTTCCAGATTTGCTCCGAGGCATATGCGCTTCCGCCTCCCGAATTGATGCGAAAAACAACCGCTTTAATGTCATCGTCTTTCCGAAGTTTTTCAATCTCGTTTACGAAATATTTATCCTGAATGCCATTAGGCCTATTGCCGGATGCAATTCCTCCTGTGGCGTATAGCAAGGCGATGGAGTTTGTTGATTTCCGTATAGCCGGTGTTTTTACTGATTTCATTTCCGCAACCGTTGCCGACGGAATTTTAGTGTCAGTATCTATCCCGAGCAGTTCCCGGACATAATTTTTCATTTCACTTTCGTAGAGAACGGTGTCGACTAAATTTCGGGACAACAGGAAATCGGTTTTTCTGAGCATTGGAAACTGATTGGCGATCGAATCTATTTGCATAGTTTCCATATTTCTGGATGCAGCCATATCGGTTTTTATAGTATTCCAAATATCTGTAATGAATGAGTTCACCTGTTCTCTGTTGGCTTCACTCATTTCGGTTTGGGTAAAAGGCTCGGCAAAAGATTTATAAGTGCCCACTTTAAACAGTTGCATTTCTACGCCGAGTTTCTGCAACGCGTCTTTATAAAACAGCGGAACCGAAGCAATTCCGTGAACATCGAGCATCCCCTGAGGATTGATGGCCACCTTATCAGCAACAGAAGCCAGATAATAGCCGTTTTGAGTGTATGTATCGGCATATGCAACGATAAACTTGCCACTTTTTTTAAAATCCTCCAACTCTTGCCGTATTTCTGCCAATGTAGCAGTGGAAGCTGCAAAAAGACGTGTATCCAGATAAATACCTTTTATCTTGTCGTTATTTTTTGCTTTACGGATGGCTCCAATGATATCGTTCATACCTATGGCAGATGGGACTCCACCTACCAGGTCGGTAAACGGGTCACTTTCCGCAATACGTTCCTGTATGGCGCCTTCGAGTCTTAGATTTAAAACGGAGTTATTTTGCAATACAAATGATTCCTGTTTGCCAAAAGAACCCATGATCGAGCCCATCATAGCAAACATGATCAGCATTGAAATAAGCGAAAAAATAAAACTCGCGATGATGAAGCCCAATGCTGATGCAAACATCATTTTAAAGAAATCTTTCATAAATTTGTGTTCTAAATTGATTATAAGCACAAAAATAGAGAAAAAAGAATTATATTGCAATTGAAAACAATTACAATTTAGTTTCTTTATACTTGTAAGATAATTTATTATTGTAGTGATCGGGGTTTTATACCTCATAAATTGTTTTGAGAACAAAAGACCACGAAAGAACCTATAATAGTTAAAAAAATATAAAGAATAGGGGTGAATGGATAAACCGTGCAACGTTTTTTCATTTTTTCCATCTTTACTAATGTAAGCGATAAGCATGGATGATTCGCAGTTGATAACAGCATGTAAGAAGCAGAACCGGAATGCCCAAAAGGCATTGTATGAGTTGTATGCTCCGAAAATGATGGCTGTCTGCCTGCGTTATTGTCAAGATAATGAGACCGCTCGTGATGTGTTACACGACGGTTTTCTGCAGGTTTTTACGCAAATTGGCTCTTATTCGGGCAAGGGTTCTTTTGAAGGTTGGTTACGCAAGATTTTCGTTAATCTGGCTCTCGAAAATTATCGTCAGGAGAAAAAAAGGTTCAACTTTTTAAACGATTACGGAAAAGACAATTCAGACTTTTGGGATACTCCTGAGGATGACTCTCTCGAAGTAGGAGATATTCCGCGTCAAGAACTTCTGAATATTATTCGTGAGATGCCTGAAGGCTACAGAACGGTTTTCAACTTAGTGATTTTTGAGGATATACCTCATAAGGAAATTGGTGCAATGCTGGGGATAACAGAAAACGCTTCCCGGTCGCAATATTTCAGAGCCAAGACTTTTTTACAAAAGAAAGTCCAATCCATGTTGAAGAAGAAATACATATGATCTTCTATGAACGAAAAAGATATATTTAAAGAACAATTGAAGTCGGTTTTCAGCGATTTTGAAGCTCCTGTTCCCCCTGATGGCTGGGAGAAGGTAGAGCAGTCGCTTAATGCCATTAGGCGGGCGAGAATTATCCGCCGAAATTGGTATGTCGGCTCCGCAGCAGCTACTGCGGCATTAATACTGGGAAGTTTGTTCTTTTTGAATTCGCCTCATCCGGTCAAACCCGATCTCCCTGTTTTCACCGGGAAGATGGCACCTGAAAAAACAGGAAGCCTAGATACACAGGATACTCAAATAGCAAAAACTGAAACGACAAAGAAGGAAAGTAACAAGGACAGTCAGGTTGGGTATTCTCTTCAAAAACAAGAGGTTTTGGTGGCCAGGTACACCAAAAGAAAAGAAAAGGTGTTGTCTGTAAACATAGACTTAGAACAAACTCCGGAAAAGATAGTGATTGCTGAACAAACTGTTGAAGTTAAGGCCGAGGCAATGGGAGAAAGAATAATTCGTCCTGAGGAAAGGCAGGTGGTTCAACCCAGTCAGGAAGAGGTTGACCGGCTCATTCAGGAGTTTGAGAATGCCGGGAAAGCTACAATCTTTGAAGGTTTGGCGTTTGAAGATAAGAAGAGTAAACCTATTATGTTGGCACTGAACGCAAAAGGTGGACTTACTTCTTCGCGGAAAACCGTAAATAGTCCCATGACTTTGCGCAGTGCCAGTGCGGTCAAGCCATCTGAAAACGGAGATGGTCTTTATTCCGGATTAACGGGATCGAATAAGATGTATGCTGATTACAGCAGTATCCCATTCAACAACCGAAGTATTGCTGATAACGTAGCCGAAATGGAACACGATCAGCCGGTTTCGTTCGGCATCACCGTTTCTAAAACCATTGTTGACAGGTTATCCATTGAAACCGGATTGGTTTATACCTATCTGTTCTCGCGGGCTAAAAACACCAGTGTTGATTTTCAAAATCAGGAGACGCAACATTTTCATTATTTAGGTATTCCAGTCAATCTAAATTATAACTTCGTGAATATAGGAAAACTGGGTTTGTTTGCATCCTTCGGAGGGATGGTTGAAAAAGATATTTACGGGGAATTCAGGAGTACGGGACAAAGTGTTTCAACTGAACTAAACAGTGCGTCTCAGGGGGTGATTACTACGAAAATCAGTCAGAAGAATCCACAGATCTCAGTAAATGCAGGGGTAGGGGTGTTTTACCCTATTTACGGAGGATTTAATTTGTACGGCAAGGTTGGTGGGGTTTATTACTTTGATGCAAAAAACTATGAATATAAAACGATATATACCGACAAGAAAATCGGTTTCGATTTGAATGCGGGGATCCGATTTGATTTCTAATGATTTTTAATTTAACAAATAATTATGTATATGAGAAAATTGATTTTATTTTTTAGTGTTGTGATTGCTGGACTCTTTTTGACTTCATGCTTAGAGGCCGGAGATAGTAACTTTTCAGGTCAGCGGCAATTGTTTTATATTACTCAATTAGAGGGAACACAAGTTGCCCATAACGGAGATTTTGTGATGACTTCCAATGAGATTAAATCGAAAGATCCGGACAGGTGGTACCTTATTACCTGGTCGTGGAGTACCGAAAACGGTATGGTCAGTACAAATGTACATAACGCTATAACACCGGAAATAGAGCAAATACCTCTTGGCGTATATTCTCAACAAGAGGCTCCTCAAGAAACCATGACTCCTGTCCTTAACTTTAACATGGTTGGGGGGTTGCCCATAGCTGGTTCATTTGGTGACTTCCTGATTGTTCAATATGTATGGAATAAGAAAGAAGGCGAAAAAGTACAGGCGAAACTCTATAATGAAACCACTCAACCAGATGCAACGGATACATATATACTGGAATTGCGTTTAGAAAAATCCGGCACTTCCACGGAAACTTCTGGAAAGAATGTTGATGGTTTTGCAGCATTTGACGTGAGTTCATTGCGTAGTCTGGTTAACTTTAACGGACAAGATTTTAAAGATATCCAGTTAAAATTCAATTATTACAAAGAAAATGCAGGACAGCCAACCAGCGTTACACAGCCTGTCAGGATATATAAAAACTGATTTGAGCCGCGGTCAAAACACCATCTTGACTAGTCCTAAATAAGCGTTACAGGTTTATAGAACAATATTAATTTGTAAAAGTTTAGACTTGATCTGACAGTAGGGCGATTTTGTTATATTCTATATGATGGGTTTTCTAAGCCATAATTTCTTGGAATAGGAAGATAATTAGAGGGGGATTTTAGTCCCCCTTGACCATT
>JAEZZU010000266.1 GCA_023418355.1 Pseudomonadota bacterium
CGTTCGCACCGCGGGTGTGGGTAAATCTGCAGAATCACTGCAACAAGATTTGCTTTACCGTTTACGTCACTGGGAAGCGATTCAAAAAGCCGCTGAAAACCGCCCTGCACCTTTCTTAATCCACCAAGAAAGTAACGTTATTGTTCGTGCATTCCGTGATTATCTACGCCCAGATATCGGTGAGATCCTAATAGATAACCCGAAAGTTGTCGAAATGGCACGCAACCATATCGAAGCTATCGGTCGTGGTGATTTTGCAAGCAAAATCAAACACTATAGTGGCGATGTTCCACTTTTTAGCCACTACCAAATTGAATCACAAATCGAATCTGCGTTCCAACGCGAAGTTCGTTTGCCATCAGGTGGTGCATTAGTTATTGATACCACTGAAGCTCTGACCGCTATCGATATCAACTCCTCACGTTCAACACGTGGTGGCGATATCGAAGAAACTGCGTTCAATACTAACTTAGAAGCGGCTGATGAAATTGCACGTCAATTACGTCTACGTGACCTAGGTGGTTTGATTGTTATCGATTTTATCGATATGACGCCAGTTAGGCATCAACGTGAAGTAGAAAACCGCTTACGTGAAGCTGTACGCCAAGACCGTGCTCGCATTCAAATTGCACGCATCTCTCGTTTTGGTTTATTAGAAATGTCACGTCAGCGCTTGAGCCCATCGTTAGGTGAATCCAGCCATCACGTGTGTCCTCGCTGTTCAGGAACGGGAACCATTCGTGATAACGAATCACTTTCCCTGTCTGTTCTTCGCCTTATCGAAGAAGAGGCACTGAAAGAAAATACTCACGAAGTGCATGCCATTGTTCCTGTACAAATTGCATCTTACCTATTGAATGAAAAGCGTAAAGCCGTTAGTGATATCGAACAACGCCAAAGCCATGTTCGCGTTGTGATTGTCCCTAATGACCAAATGCAAACGCCTCACTTCCATGTGATCCGCATTCGTAAAGGTGAAGAGGTAAATACTTTAAGCTATAACTTAGCTCAATATCACGAAACCGTCACTTTGACACAAAGTGACGAGACTACCGCTGAGCGCAAAATCCCTGAGCAACCTGCAATTTCAGCTTTTGCACTGCAAGAGCCTGTAGACATGTCTACAGTGAAGCCAAAAGAAACTGCAACAAAAGCACCAGTAAAATCAGTGGCAACTGAACCTGCATCCCCAGGTTTGTTCAGCAAAATTGCGGCTTTCTTCAAGAACCTATTTGGTGAAGAAGAAAAAGTGGTTGAGAAACCAGCGCCGAAAAACCGCAATAATAATGACCGCCGCCGTAACAATGATCGTCGCAATAATAATCGCCGTAATAATAATCGTCGTGATCGCGATGAAAATGAAACACGCGATAATCGTGACAACCGTGATAATCGCAATAACCGTAATACGTCATCGGATGATGCGAACACTCGTAATAAAGGCCGTAATAATAAAAATACGAGCCAGCAAGATGAGCAAGCAACTGAGTCTAACAATCGTGACAACCAGCAGCAACGTCGCGAACAACGTGCTGAGCGTCGTCGTCGCCAAGACGAAAAACGTCAACAGCAAGTGGCCAAAACTCAACAAGATGCTCAGCAAAGTCATGTCGAAGATGCGGTGGAAAAGGAAGAAGAACAACGTCCGGTTGCCCCACGTCGTCAACGTCGCCAATTAGCACAAAAAATCCGTGTTACTGATAGCGAGCAAATCATTACTCCTGTTGAAACGGCACCTGAAGTAACCACTGAGCCAGTTGCAGCATTACCTGCACCAACGGTATCTGTGAACCAAACTGAAGGTGAAGTACAAACTGAAGAGCGTCAAGAAGCCGTGGCTCAAGTTGATGGTGAAGAAAAACAAGACACCATCATTCCACGCCGTTCTCGTCGTTCACCTCGTCACTTGCGTGTCAGTGGTCAACGTCGTCGTCGCTACCGTGATGAGCGCCATTTAACTAAATCACCAATGCCATTAATCGCTGCCGTTGCCTCACCAGAGCTTGCGTCTGGCAAAGTATTTATTCATTACCCGATTGCTCAGCCTCAACAAGAAAGCATGGCAATCATCACCAATGAAGAAATGCTTGAACAACAAAGTGTTAATGAAGCTTCTGTAGCTGAAACCTCAAATGTTACCGCGTCACAAAGCCACGTAATTGTCTCTCCAGTCGTGGCTGAAGAGGTTAAACACGAGGTACAAGACACCGCTACAGAAATGGTTAATGTAGAAGAAACCCCATTAGTTAACGAAGCAACAGTTGTTGAACGCATTGTCGAACCAACTCCAGTTGTTGTCGAAGAGAAAACTGATGTTTCGCAAGAAATTGAAACCGTCGAAGCTGTAAAAGAGACTGTAGAAATAGTGGCTGAAGTTATTGAGCCACAGGTTGAAATAGCTCAAACAGAAGTAGTTGAAAGCGTTTCTATTGCGGACGAACAAACAACGCGTGTTATTGTCAATGAAGTCGTTGAAGAAATACAACTTCCTCAAGTTTCTGTCACGGCATCAGCCGAGGTAGTCAGTGTCGAGGAAGTTATCGAACCTGTTGCCGTAGCTGAACCAGCAACGGTAGCAAGCAGCCCAGCGGTCAGCTTACATAAACGTCATGCTTATTCTCCAATGACAAAAGCGCCCGCACCTGCAAGTGCTGCTGCACCATTTGAGATCACTGAGTATCAGCGTGAAGCCTCAACCTTTGAAGGTAAAGGCGGCGCAGGTGGTCATGTTGCTTCAAACGTAGCAACCTCTGCAATGGCAAAACCATCTAGTCACTAAAACTAAATAGTTTTAAAACACAGAAGCCTTGATAGGAAACTATCAAGGCTTTTTTATTACAATACATTTCATGAATAATAAATTTTTTAATTAAAAAAAACTCATCATCTCGCCAGTTTTTTACATTGAGCTCTCAACGAATTTGTGTTTGTATTGCTGTGTTTATACACAGTTATTTTATAAAGAAAAGGGAAATATATGTTAAAAGTCATTGCGGAAGATTTTATTCAAAGCGAAGCGATTGAGATTGTTATGCCGCTATACCGTGAATTGGTCGCTGCAACTAAACAAGAACCATTGTGTATCAGTTATGACCTTTACGTTGACCAAAAAGATCCTGGGCACTTTATTTTTATCGAGGAGTGGCCGAATCAAGAAGCGCTCGATATTCACTGTGCCAGCGAACATTTCAAACGCCTAGTTCCTCTAATCAACAGCTATAAGCGTTCGGACCCTATTATCAAACTGATGAATGGTGCTTTTGAATAAGCACATTAGCTAAACGTACCCCCAAGCATATAACTAGAACCCATACACAACACTACAGGCCGAATTCTGATATCGACAAAAAAACCTACATAATCCTCTAAATAGTTCGGTCTGTCGCTAGGCGGCAAGCTAAACGAGGCCCTAGGAGCATACATAAGTATGTGACTAGGGCGAGTGTGCGACGCCAACAACGCGACAGGCCGAAATATGACGAGGATTTTTAGAACCAAGGAGCTTGGATCATAACCGCTCCATAAAACAAGGCACGACCCGCTAATTCACCGCTAAATATGGCTAATATCACTAAGGCAATTAAAATCGCCGATGGCGGTTTCTTATATCCTTTCATCGCCACAATGCAAGGCAATAGCATACTCATCACAACTTGCCACCACAGCAAATAGCTTCCACCTTGGCTTGCAGGTAATTGCAGGCGAATGATTTGCGCGATTAATACCAATGCAACGCCTATAAGCACACCGACTTTAATTGACGATGGTAATGGCTTTCCTTGCCCAATAACA
This sequence comes from Pseudomonadota bacterium, assembly GCA_023418355.1. Taxonomy (GTDB): domain Bacteria; phylum Pseudomonadota; class Gammaproteobacteria; order Burkholderiales; family Burkholderiaceae_C; genus Comamonas. The sequence goes on from JAEZZU010000266.1 coordinate 3,793, forward strand.
AATAAGGCCACTAGACTAAAACCAAGGACAATTGCACTGCCTATAAATGCGATTTGTGTTGCCGGAGTATGCCATAATGGGTGAGCGACCATTTGATAATAGACTTGTGCCGTGACAAGTATAG